>NZ_LFJB01000041.1:0-16803 GCF_006658625.1 Bradyrhizobium sp. UNPF46 | reverse complement strand
ACACCGGTTCGCGTGAAGAAAACGCGTCAAAACAAGAATCTAGAGCTTCGGTTCTGATTCAATCAGAACCGAAAATGCTCTAGCCGTCCCTGGCATCCCGGAAAATTCCGACCAAGCGCAATCATCCCGTCGACGCCGGACGACATCGCACCGCGCGAAGCGAGGCAGCAACCCATGCCGAATTAAAGCTGCGTCCGAGGAACAGACAGGGTTCCGCCCCGTTGTCCTCTCGCACTGGCGCGCCCTTGAAGCGGCCGACCATCCAGCGACAATCAATCGCTCCCGGCCCGCGATCTGGACACTCCGGGTCCGCGCGTTTCCAGGTCGCGCCCATCGCCCACATCGAGGTCGACATGACGAGAGATCATCCCCCGTCCCGGGCTCTGCGGGAAGCCAACAAAGCGTTCAAGCCGGCCGAGACCAAGAAGCCGATGACCGACTATGCGAAGGCGGAACAATCCCAGCGTGACAATCGCGAGCGCCTGAAAGCGGAACGGCTGGCGCGAGAGGCGAAGGGAAGTCGTCCCAGATAAAGGGATGTCGACATCAGGGACGGCTCTCTGCCGCCATGCGCGGTGAGAGGCAGATCGAGCGTTATCGCCCTTCAAGTCCCGTGGCCTCTTTCCGGATCATGCTTCAGAGCATCGAGAGAACGACCACTCCGTCCTCGAGATCTCCGGACGCCAGTCGCGCCCGCGCGATACGCTCGAACTCCGTCCGGTATTTTTGAAGATAGCTCAAGGCCTGCTTCTGCGTCTGAAAGGTCGTCGCAAGACGGCATAGCTGTCGGCCTGCGCCAAGCGCGAGAAAGAAGGTGATTGTGCCGCCGCCATCCGGCTTGATCCTAGGCACGATCCGCACTCTTTCGCATGTGAACGGCCCTCTTCAGATTGTCGTCTGCACTGCCGTGTCAGGCTATCTCGGCAATTTCCTCGTGCGCTTCTTCGGCGCAGGCACCGGCGACGATGCGCGAAGACTGGCATCGGCCGCTTCCTTGGCCTCACGCAGTTCGCGAAGCCGCGCCATATTCTTGCGGACATCAACCCGGTGCTTTTCGGCATCCGCAATTGCCCGCGCGCCGTCTTCGGCGGCCACGCGTCGGCGCTCTGACCGCGCGATGGATTCGACAGACGGTTCGGCCGATTTCCTGGCGCTCATCTCTTCGCGCTCACCTTTTTGCCTGCTCGGCAACGGAGATAACCCGCTCAATCCTCACGATCGAGCGGGTCGCATAACCGTTTCAGTACATCCGTGAAACGGCCGTACAGAACTCAAGCCAGCGAGAGATTCTCAGCGCTGACCTTGCCCCGCATCTTGTCGGTCTTGGCCTCGAAGTTGACCTTCTGGCCCTCGGCGAGACCCGCAAGACCAGCCCGCTCGACCGCGCTGACGTGAACGAACACGTCATTGCCGCCGTCGTCGGGTTGAATGAATCCAAAGCCCTTTTGGCCGTTGAACCACTTCACAGTACCTGTCGTCATGATCTTCTCCAAAGCGCATAGGCGCGCATTCCGCGTGACGCTCACGCAGATCGATTCAATTCGTCGATGTCTATGGAAAAGGAGCCCGCAGGCGCATTCAACAAGCACAGCGGCTGAACGAACGAGCTGAAGATATACCTCCTTGCGATCACTTACAAGGCATGAGCCGGATTTAATTAACCCCTGCCCCTCCGGCGGACCGTTTTGGCAACGAGGATGCGACTGCCGATATCTGGCACACATGCCAGAGGCTGGTCGAACAAGGGAGCTATCGGTGCAGATTTTCGTCCACGACAACAATGTCGATCAAGCACTCCGCCTATTGAATCGAAAGATGCTGCGCGAGGGGGTGTTCAAGCAGAAGCGGCGCGCGCTTCTACGAGAAACCATCGGAGGCGGCGGCATGGCGGAAATCTGATGCCGTGCGACGCCTCAGAAAGCAGGCGTGGAAACAGGCCATTCGCGACGGATTGATCGTCGTCAAGCCGCGAAAGCCGGTGACGGACCGTGCGAGACGCCTCGCGCAAGCGACTGCTGCAGCGGCGAAGGGCTCCGACCTGACGCAACACTTGGACTGAACCTGGATCGAGCGCTCAGTGATCTCCGCCGAGCAGCTGCCCGCGAAAAAACTGCACCACGGCGGCGTTGAAGTCGCGGTGAAAGGCCACCCTGTCGAAGCCTGCCGGCACGTCGGTGCAGATGCGCGGGACGGCCGCCGCGAGATCGGCCGAGCACGGTGCAAGGAACGCAAAGTGGCCGGCCGGCACGACATGAATGTCGGGCTTGCCCGGCAAGCCTTCCGCGACGCGCGCGTTGCCTGCGCCGTCGCCGACGCCGGGCCCGCCGAATTGCGAGCGCCAGAACTGGAAAGGCACCTTGACGGCGGCGAGGTTCTCGCGCGTCAGGACAGCCGGCGCGGGATCGATGATGACAGCCGCGCGGATACGCGCATCGTGCACCGGTTCAGGCGGCGTCTCGCCGTTGTGCAGCTGTGCGCAAACGCCGGTCGTCTCCTTGCAGAGATTGGCGACCCTGCCGAAATCCGGCTTGGTCCCCATCAGCACGAGGCCGGTCGCGCCTCCGAGCGAGAAGCCGAAGAAGCCGATCCGGGCGGGATCGATCACCGCCCTGTCCTTCCAGTCGCTCAACAGAAAATCGAGCAGGCGCACAATGTCCGCCGGGCGCGATCCCCAGACCGACAGCGTATCGCGCTTCGAGGAGTCGCTGAACGTATCGCCGGCATGATTGATGGCGGCGACGATGAAGCCGGCATCGGCCAGCTCCTCCACCGTGTCGTGCTGCTGACCGAAAAATCCGCCTCGGCCGTGCGAGTAGACGACAAGCGGCAGCTTTGCACCCGTGACGGGACAATCCTTCACGCCCTTCAGGTCGAAATCGGCGCCAACGGAAAGACTGCCCAACGCCACATGCGTCGGCGCGGCCGCGCAGGGATACCAGATCGCGCCTGATAGCGCTGAATCGGACTGGAGCAGTTGAATGCCTGCAGCCTGCACAGGCGAGCCAAAACAGCAAAGGATGGCGGCAAAAGCCCAAAGCGTGCTGCGCAACGAAAATCCCCCCGATTTCGGGCGGAAGCTGATCGGGGAACGATAGCGAAATTGTGGCTGATTGATCAGGCGCGCATCCTGAAGCAAGCTGCCGGCAAACGAATGGGAGGTCAGCATGTCACTGCTCGGCAAGGCCGCCGTCGCGATGTGGTGGAGCGTTCGCCCCGAGCAGCGCACCGAGTTCGGCGACTGGCATTCACATGAGCACTTTCCGGAGCGGATGAGCATCCCCGGCTTCCGGCGCGGATCGCGCTGGACCAGCACGACGGACGCGGAAGGCTTCTTCGTGCTCTATGAGCTGGAGCAGTACGAGATTCTCACATCGACAGGATATCTCGACCGGCTCAACGCGCCGACGCCGTGGTCGACGAAGATGATGCCGCATCATCTCGGCATGGTTCGCAGCCAGTGCCGGGTGGCGTCGAGCTTTGGCGGCGGCGTCGCGACGGCGCTTACGACCATCAGGCTTTCGCCGCAGGTTGGACGGGAGACGGAGCTTCGAGCACGCCTCTCGGAGACGCTTGGCACATTGGCGCAGCAGCCGGGGCTGACCGGTGGCCATCTCCTCCTGACCGATACGCCGAGGACGAGCTCTCCCACGACCGAACAGCAGATCCGCGGCAAGGACGGCGCTGCCGATTGGATCGTACTGCTGTCGGGTTACGATGACGATGTGGTCGATGACGTGATCGCCGGCCAGCTCTCCCCGCCATGGCTTCACGGCGCAGGTGCGCGCGACGACATCAAGACTGGCCGCTATCGGCTCGGCTTCACGATGACAGCGCAGGATGTCGCAACCGTCTAGCGACCCGGCCGGACGCCTTCTCAAAAAATCGAGGACGCCTGTCGGATCGGCGACGTCCGCGTCGTCCTCGTGACATGGTTGGGCCATAGACGCCGATGTCGGGCCCACCAATTGGAAAAGGATCAAGAAACATGCCCGGCACCGTCCGCCTGCACCGCGTTCTCGCCACCAGCCCGCAAAAAGTCTATCGCGCCTTCCTGGAGGCCGATGCGATGGCGAAATGGCTGCCGCCGAACGGCTTCACCTGCACCGTGCATCACTTCGAGCCCAAGGTCGGCGGAACCTTCAAGATGTCGTTCCGGAACTTCACGACAGGCAATGGCCATTCCTTCGGCGGCGAATTTCTCGAGCTCGTGCCCGGCGAACGGCTCCGCTACACCGACAGGTTCGACGATCCCAACCTGCCCGGCGAGATCCAGGTGACAGTGATCCTGAAGAAGGTGTCGGTCGGCACCGAGATCGACATCACGCAGTCAGGCCTTCCCGACGTCATTCCCGTCGAAGCCTGCTATCTCGGCTGGCAGGAATCGCTGCGCAATCTGGCGAAGCTCGTCGAGCCCGAGATCAACCAGTAGCGGTTCGATCAGTATCGGGGGGCAAAGGCGCGCTTGCGCCGTGCCCACGATCTTCCTGATACGGCGACAGGCGCGTGGGCACGCTTCCGCCTTCGCTCTGCGAGCTACGGCGGACAAGTCGCTTTGCCCGCCCTCGGCCCTGTTCGATCAGATGCACAAAGCTTCCCGGCCTCGCCGCGGAGACAGCCTGGATTGCTTCGCTACGCTCGCAACGAGGGAATGGACGATTGCTACCCGCCCGCCTTCGGCGCCAGCCCGCCATCGGCCGTCCAGCGATCGGGGTCGGGGCTGTGGCCGATCAGCGCCAGGCCATAGGCGATCGACTCGAACTGGTCGCCCGACATCAGCCGTTCATTGCCGAACCGGTCAGCGAACAGTTTTCTCACCGCAGGTACGAACGACGTGCCGCCGGTCAGGAACACCTTCTCGACGTCGCGCGCGGTGATGCCGGATTCGTTCAGCACCTTGTCGACGGTGGCGCCCAGCCGGGCGATGTCGTCGGCGATCCAGCCTTCGAAATTCTTCCGCGTGATGGCTGCGCCGATGTCGACGCCGCCGCCCTTGAAGTGGAAATCGACCTCGTCCTGCGCCGACAGCGCAACCTTGGCATCGGACACCGCGCGATACAGCGAAAAGCCGAGGTCGAGGTCGACGATGGTGATGAAATCCTCGAGCAGCTTCGGCTTCAGCGCGGTGCGCGCAAGTTCGCGGAGCTCGCGCAGATCGCCGTTGCTCTTCATCATCGCCAGCTGATGCCAGCGCGCGAGATTGGTGTAATGGCCGCTCGGCACCGGCAGCACCTTGTCGAACGAGCGGAAGCTGGAGCCCTTGCCGAGCCGCGGTGAGACGACATGGTCAACGATGCGATAGTCGAACGTGTCGCCGGCAACGCCGATGCCGGCGTGTCCCAGCGGCTCGGCGCGCAAGGCACCGCCTGCGCGCGAAAAGCGCATCACGGAAAAGTCGCTGGTGCCGCCGCCGAAATCGGCGACCAGCACGGTGGCATCGCGCTCCAGCCGCCGGGCAAAGGAGAACGCCGCGCCGACGGGCTCGTAGACATAGCGCGCGTGGCCGGCCCCGAGGCGCTCGAACGCGGCGCGGTAGCGCTGCATCGCCAGTGCCTCGTCGGGATTGCCGCCGGCAAAGCGCACGGGACGGCCGACGGTAATCGTCGACGTTTCGAAGCCGAACTTCTCGCCCCCATGGCGCGCCAATGTCCGCAGGAACGCCGCCAGGATGTCCTCGAACTTGAAGCGCTGCCGGAACACCTGGGTGGTCTGGAAGCTGCTGCTGGCCGCGAAAGTCTTGAACGACTGCAGGAAGCGGTAGACGTGCCGGCCCTCGAGGAACGTCTCGATTGCCCACGGTCCGCCTTCGGCCTGGGCGCCCGCGCCCGGCCGGTCCTCCCAGAAGCACAGGGCGGACACGTAGACGCTGTGGCGCTGTCCGCCGTGATCGAAGCGGATGGCCTCGACCCGGCGGTCGTCAGCCGCAAGGGCGACGACGGTATTGCTGGTCCCAAAATCGATGCCGATCGAGACGGCGGGCGGGGCGCTCGACATGAACCACTCTGACAGATGATTGGAAGGGGGCAGACCACTAGCGGCTTTGACTTGCCCTGCCAAGGCCTCGGCCATGGCTCCCTGTTCGAGGCGCGCCCGACCGCTCGCCCCTGATTCCGTAGCTTTTCGCGGCCGAATAGGGCCTCCAGGCGGCCGAAGCTCCCTTTTCTCCGGCGTATTTAAGCCCGGATCGGTCGTATTAACCCGGCATTATGCTGCAATGCGGTGCTTCCCATGCTGCCATGCAAACAAATGCGTAGACGTTGGCATCTGGTATACATAGATTGTCCTGCGAAACGAGACACTAGGACTGACCGTCTCGAGAAAAGGATTTCCAATGGCCAAGACCGCTTCCGTCGCTTTCGCTCCGTCCGCCTCGCTGTTCAGCCGCTTTCTGGCTGCGGTTGACCGTTTCCTGATGGCGAGCGCCGAGATCTCGAACCACAATGGCGACCTGCCCCGTTTCGGCCTGTAAGCCGGCTTTCCTGCGCCGCCACACAGCTCGGCCGGGTTTCAGAGCAGCTCGCATACGACTTTTGATGAATGGCCCCGCACGACGGGGCCATTTCTACTTGTGCTGTCCCGAGTCACAGCCGCGGCGGGAGCAAGCCTGCGGCATTTGCGCACGGTGGCCGGACCAGCGCTTGAAGCTTGGCATAATGCATACAAGAATGCCCCTCCAGCGCTCGCATAAAAATTAGAGGCGCCACGGGAGGCTTTATGACGGACATGGTGCAGGCAACCGCCCCTACAACAGCGCGCGTTAGCGACACGTATCGCTGGGCGCAACTGGCGATCGGTGTAGGCGCGATGGTGATGATCGCCAACTATCAATACGGCTGGACGTTCTTCGTCCCCGACATCCAGAAGAAGTTCGGCTGGGATCGCGCCTCGATCCAATGGGCCTTCACCCTCTTCGTCCTGTTCGAGACCTGGCTGGTGCCGATCGAAGGATGGTTCGTCGACAAATACGGTCCGCGCATCGTCGTGCTGGTCGGCGGCGTGCTCTGCGCCCTCGGCTGGGCGATCAACGCACAGGCCACCACGCTCAACGGCTATTACCTCGGCATGATCGTCGCGGGCATCGGCGCCGGCGGCGTCTACGGCACCTGCGTCGGCAACGCGCTGAAGTGGTTTCCGGACAAGCGCGGTCTTGCCGCAGGCATCACGGCCGCGGGCTTCGGTGCAGGCTCCGCGCTGACGGTGGCGCCGATCCAGGCCATGATCAAGGACTCCGGCTTCCAGACCACCTTCCTCTATTTCGGCCTCGGCCAGGGCATCATCATCTGCATCCTCGCCTTCTTCCTGCTGGCGCCGAAAGCGGGCCAGGTGCCGAACGTCGTCGCCAACGCCAACCTGCTGCAGACGCGACGCAACTATCAGCCGACCGAGGTGCTGCGTCAGCCGATCTTCTGGCTGATGTACTTCATGTTCGTGATCGTCGGCGCCGGCGGGTTGATGGTGACGGCCAATCTGAAGCCGATCGCCGCCGACTGGAAGGTCGACAACGTGCCGGTCACGCTGATGGCAGTGACGATGACGGCCGTGACGTTCGCGGCCACGATCGACCGCGTGCTCAACGGCCTGACGCGTCCGTTCTTCGGCTGGATCTCCGACATGATCGGCCGCGAGAACACGATGTTCATCGCCTTCGGCATGGAAGGTTTCGGCATCTGGATGCTCTACCTCTGGGGCCACGATCCGATCTGGTTCGTGCTGCTCTCGGGCTTCGTGTTCTTCGCCTGGGGTGAGATCTACTCGCTGTTCCCCTCGACCTGCACCGACACGTTCGGCGCCAAGTTCGCGACCACCAATGCCGGCCTGCTCTACACTGCGAAGGGCACCGCCGCGCTGCTGGTGCCGATCGCCAACTACATGCAGCAGTCGTCGGGCACGTGGGACAGCGTCTTCATCATCGCAGCCGGCGCCAATATCCTGGCCTCGTTGCTGGCGATCGCGCTGCTCAAGCCCTGGCGCAAGGTCGTGGTCGCCAAATCAACGGTCGCCTGACGAACTCTACAGCGGCTTCAAGACGACGACGCCCGGCCTCACGGCCGGGCGTTTTCGTTTGGGCGCAGTCGTGGCCGCTGCCCTTCCCGGACTGGAACCGTAGATTTTGTGACAATCCGCCGCAGTTAGGACTTGCTTTCTGGAATATGGTATACCAAGCTGCCTGCCGCGCTTGCGACGATAAGCCACAACATTTGCGACACTGGGTCATCTTGCCATCCAAGGTCGCAATCAATCAGGCGCGTTGGGAGGTTCTTGATGATTTCCAGCACGGATGGCGCCGTCACGGCCGCGCCTCTTCGTACAAGTTTCCGTTGGCTTCAGCTCGTCATGGGCATCGTCTGCATGGCGATGATCGCCAATCTGCAATACGGCTGGACGCTGTTCGTCGATCCGATCGATGCGGCCCATCATTGGGGGCGCGCCGCGATCCAGCTCGCCTTCACCATCTTCGTCGTCACCGAGACCTGGCTGGTGCCGGTCGAGGCGTGGTTCGTCGACAAATACGGTCCCCGCATCGTCATCATGTTCGGCGGCGTGATGATCGCGCTGTCCTGGGTGCTCAACTCCTATGCCGACTCGCTCACGCTGCTCTACGCCGCTGCCATCATCGGCGGCATGGGCGCGGGCGCAGTGTACGGCACCTGCGTCGGCAATGCGCTGAAATGGTTTCCCGATCGCCGCGGCCTCGCTGCCGGCGCGACCGCCGCGGGCTTCGGCGCGGGCGCAGCTCTCACCGTGGTGCCGATCGCCTCCATGATCGCATCGAGCGGCTATCAGCACGCCTTCCTCACCTTCGGCATCGGCCAGGGCGTGATCGTGTTCGTGCTCGCCTTCTTCATCCAGCCGCCGCGGCTCTCGATCCCGCCGAAGAAGAAGCAGCTCAATCTGCCGCAGACCAAGATCGACTTCACCCCGCCGCAGGTGCTGCGCACCCCTATTTTCTGGGTGATGTATCTCGTCTTCGTCATGGTCGCCTCGGGCGGGCTGATGACGGCGGCGCAGATCGCCCCGATCGCGCACGACTTCAAGATCGCCAGCACGCCGGTCACGCTCGCCGGCTTCCAGATGGCGGCACTGACCTTTGCGATCTCGCTCGACCGCATCTTCGATGGGTTTGGCCGCCCGTTCTTCGGCTTCGTCTCCGACACGATCGGCCGTGAGAACACCATGTTCATCGCCTTCGGCACGGCGGCCTTGATGCTGCTCACACTGTCGGCCTATGGCCACGTGCCCGTCGTCTTCGTGCTCGCGACCGCGGTTTACTTCGGCGTGTTCGGCGAGATCTACTCGCTGTTCCCCGCGACCTGCGGCGATACCTTCGGCTCGAAATTCGCAACCACCAACAACGGCATGCTCTACACCGCCAAGGGCACCGCCTCGCTGCTCGTGCCGCTCGCCAGCGTGATCTCGGCCGCCTATGGCTGGAAGGCCGTGTTCGTGGTCGCGGTCGCCTTGAACGCGACGGCGGCGCTGATGGCGCTGTTCGTGATCAAGCCGCTGCGCCGCTCCTTCATTCTCGGCAAGGAAGCCGAGAGCGCCGAGGCCGCGACCGGCGGCGCCAAGACCGAGACGGCGTAACCGCCCCACGCATCTGCACGACGAGACAGGGGCGCAGCAATGCGCCCCTTTCTTTTTGTCTCGACGGCAAACGTCAGCATCGCTGTCGCAAGATTTTTCGGATCGCCCAAATCCAGCGCTTGACGATTGGCATTATGTATACCACACTTCCTCAACATTCACCCAGGGAGGTTGCAATGCTGGTCGGAGACATTCTGCGCAAGAAGACACCGCGCGTTGTCACGGTGCGAATGAACGAAACGGTGGGTATCGCCGCCAAGCTGATGCGCGCCAACAACATCAGCGCGCTGGTGGTCAAGGACGTCGTCCGCTCCGAAGGCAACACCGCCGTCGGCATGTTCACCGAGCGCGACGTGGTGCGCGCGGTCGCCGAGCACGGCGCGAACGCCGTCAACGTCAAGGTCTCGCAGCTCGTCTCGGTGCAGCAGCTGGTGTCCTGCAGCTCCGGCGACACGATCGAGCACGTCCGCCATCTGATGAACCGGCATCACATCCGCCATCTGCCTGTCATCGACGATTACAGCCTCGTCTCCGTCATCAGCATGCGCGACATCGCTGCTGCCATGGACGAGGCAATCAACGGCAAGCCGCAAGCCGCCGCCTAAAGCGACACACACTCAGTCACGGACGAGCTGCGCCCCCTCTCCCGCTTGCGGGAGAGGGTTGGGCAGAGGGTGTCTCCGCCGGGAGACTCTCCAAGAGGATAGAGCCCTCACCCGCCGCGCTCTCCGAGCGCGTCGACCTCTCCCGCAAGCGGGAGAGGTGCAGGGAGCCCGTTGCCTGATCGATCCAACCAACTGCCAATCTTGATCCCGCGAGGACTTCATGAAGATCTGCATCTACGGCGCCGGCGCGATCGGCGGATATCTCGGGGTTCAGCTTGCGCGCGCAGGCGCCGATGTCAGCCTCATCGCACGCGGCGCGCACCTTGCCGCCATGCGCGAGCGCGGCCTGACGCTGCTCGCCGGCGAGGAGAGGCACACCGTGCATCCGCGCTGCACCGACGATCCCAATGAGCTCGGCGTGCAGGACACCATCATCATCACGCTGAAGGCGCATTCGATCACCGGCGTGATCGAGAAGATGCAGCCGCTGCTGGGGCCGCACACCCGCATCGTCACCGCGGTCAACGGCATTCCCTATTGGTACTTCTACAAGCACGGCGGCCAATACGAGAATTCGACGCTGGAGAGCATCGACCCCGGCGGGCGGCAGTGGCGCGAGCTCGGCGCCGAGCGCGCCATCGGCTGCATCGTCTATCCCGCCACCGAGATCGAAGCGCCCGGCGTGATCCGCCACGTCTACGGCAATAATTTTCCGCTCGGCGAACCCTCCGGCGAGATCACGCCCGACGTGCAGCGCCTCGCCGATCTCTTCGTCGCGGCCGGGCTGAAGGCCCCGGTGCTCGACCGCATCCGCGACGAGATCTGGCTCAAGCTGTGGGGCAATGTCTGCTTCAACCCGATCAGCGCGCTGACCCATGCGACGCTCGATGTGATCTGCACCGATCCGTCCACCCGCGCGCTGTCGCGTGCGATCATGGTGGAGACGCAGGCCATCGCAGAGACCTTCGGCGTCAAGTTCCGCGTCGACGTCGAGCGCCGCATCGAGGGTGCCCGCAAGGTCGGCGCGCACAAGACCTCGATGCTGCAGGACCTCGAGCGCGGCCGCCCCATGGAGATCGACCCGCTGGTCACCGTGGTGCAGGAGATGGGCCGCCTCACCGGCATCGCGACGCCCGCACTCGACTCGGTGCTGGCGATGGTGACCCAGCGCGCCCGCATCGCCGGCCTCTATGACGGCGTCTCGACGCCATCGGATCCGCGCGCACTGGCGGTGGCGTGATGGTTGGCGAGATCAAGCAGTGGCTGCGTTTCCGCCACGCCGGCACGACCGGTTTCGGCACGCTGACGCCGTCGGGGATCAGCGTGCACGAGGGCGAGATGTTCGGCCGCAATGCGGCCACCGGCAGGACGCTGGCGCTGTCGGAGGTCGAGCTGCTCGCGCCCTGCGCGCCCAGCAAGATCGTCGCGCTCTGGAACAACTTCCACGCGCTCGCGGCCAAGCTCAACCAGCCCGAGCCGCCGGAGCCGCTCTATCTGCTCAAGGCCACCACCACGATCACGACGCCGGGCGCCGTGATCCGCCGCCCCTCTTATTACGATGGCAAGACCACCTATGAGGGCGAGCTCGGTATCGTCATCGGCAGAACCTGCGCCCGCGTCTCGCCTGATGAAGCCGACAGCTTCATCTTCGGCTACACCTGCGTCAACGACATCACCGCCAACGACATCCTGACCAGCGATCCCACCTTCCCGCAATGGGCCCGCGCCAAGGGCATCGACGATTACGGCCCGTTCGGCCCCGTCATCGCGACCGGCCTCGATCCGTCCAAGCTCACCGTCCGCACCATCCTCAACGGCGCGGAGCGGCAGAACTACCCGATCTCCGACATGATCTTCTCGGCGCAGCAGCTGGTCAGCAGGATCTCCCACGACATGACCCTGCTCCCCGGCGACCTCATCGCCGTCGGCACCTCTGTCGGCGTCGGCGTGATGAAGGAGGAGGTGAACACGGTGACGGTGGCCATCGACGGCATCGGCGAGCTCACCAACGAATTTCGGCTGTAGCCGCAAACACCGTACGTAGCCCGGATGAGCGGCTTGTCCGCCGAAGCTCGGAGAGCGAAGGCGGAAGCGACATCCGGAACGGGTCTTCGCGTGGTCCCGACTTATTCTCGCCGCGGCGCAGCAAAATTGATCCGGCGCAAATCGCGCCGGCACGGCCGCTTTATCCTTCCCCGCAATCGATTTCTGAGGCCAGGGAGGATGCCATGACGAATGCAAGCAATGCGCTTTTGTGGACGGCTCTGTACTTTGCTCTCGCGTTTGCTGCGATCTTCGCGGTCTGGTTCGCCGACAAGATGCGCTCGAACTTCCTCGGGAAATGATGGCGCGCAAGATGCTCTGACCCGGATGAGCGAACGTCCGGGCTGTTCGCGTGAAGCTGCGCGTCGCTACGCATGCGACGACTGACTGCAGCTGAGTGCGCGCGGCGCGATGCCGCCCGATGGATTCTCCGGGCTCGGGGATGACAGCGGAGGGTCTCCGGGAAAACCCGGCACCGCCCCTCCGTCGTCCAGCCAACGCAACCAGCCGTGGATCACGCGGCCCGAAACCAGCCGTAACCCTCCCCGCCCCTTGCGCTTGGTTCAGCTCTTGGCAATCATGGCCAAAATGTGCGCCGGCGTGAGGAATTCACGATGTGGCTGTTTTTCCTGGTTGCCTGGTTCGGTCTGCTGGCCGTCGTCGCGGTCTTCGCCCAGCAGGCGTTCGGACACGACATCAGCCACCTGCCCGCCTGGTTCGCGGGCCTGCCGATGCCGCAGCGCATCGCGACCGGTGTGATCCCGGCCCTGGCGCTGGGCCTGATCGGCGCCTCCGCCTGGCGGCTGTCACGCCAGGACCGCAGCCTGAAGATGCTGCGTGATCGCCTCAAGAAGACCCGCGAGGACGTCGTCGTCGCCCATGCCCTGCAGAACCATCTCGACGCCACCGTCCAGCATTTGATCGAGAGCGATCCCCGGGAAGCGGTCTCCGCCCTCCACGACAAGCTCGGCGAGACCGAGCAGCGCGCACTGCTTCAGCAGGGCCGCAACGAATCCACCGACATGCACGACCAGCTCGCCGAAATCCGCCGCCGCCAGCAGGCGCTGCGCGAGATGGTCGGCAAGGTCGCCGATCAGCGCCGTGCGATCGAGCCGGTCTTCACCGAGATCCGTGACCGCCAGAACCAGCTCGAACGCTCCCTGCACGACCTCGAGACCGACGATCGCAAGAACAACCTCGCCGACCGGCAGAGAGACATCGCGCGCGACGTGGCGGCGCTGCTGGGGCGGGTGAACGCGGTCCAGAACTCATTTGCCGCTCTCAACCAGTACAAGGCGGATCTGGCGAAATCCCACGCCGAGCTGGCGCCGCTGCGCGCCTCCGACGCCGGCATCAACGCCCTGATCGGCGAGCTCAGCCTCGACCATGACCACCTTGCCAAGGCCATCGACGAACTCGAGACCGGCGGCGAGACGCCGCTTCCCATTCGCGTCGAGACGCTGTCGAAGAACAGAAACGAGATCGAGCAGCGCCTCGCCCGCATCGACGACAGCTTCAACATCCTGAAGGCCATCCGGCTCGACTTCGAGGAGCTCGGCCAGCGCCGGACTCAGCTCGAGCGCGCGCTTGCCGACGTCGAGACCGATGCCGACGGCAAGAGCCTCACCGAGCGCCAGAACGCGCTGAACGATTTCGTCCTGCAGTCGCGCCAGCGCCTCGGCGCCTTGCAGGAGACGTTGGCAACGCTGAACGCCTTCAAGGCTGAGCTCTCGAAATCGCAGGCCGACCTCGTCCCGCTCAAGGCCCCGGTGTTCGGCATCGAGGCCTTGATCGCGGACGTCGGCGCCACCCGCGATCTCCTCGCGAAAACCGTCCGCGAGATCGAAGCGAATGGCGACGTCACCCTCGCCGCGCGCGTCGAGACGCTGGCCCAGAGCAAGCGCGAGGTCGAAGACCGCCTCGCCCGCGTCTTCGAAAACTTCAACGCGCTCGATGCTCTGCGCAAGGACATCGGCGGCATCTTCGCCACGATCAGGAATAGCCTGAACCGGATCGGGTGAGGCGCCGCCTAGGACTGGCGGCGACACGACACCTCCCGTTATAGTCGCACGCATGAGCTGTTCCGGAAATTGGTGGCGGATGCACGGCCGACAAAGAAAATGGATGCTTGTCTCCTTCGTCTTCTCGATCCTGCTGATCAGCCATGCGAACGATTGCGCGGCTGACCCGCATCAATCACATAACGATTTTGTGGCAGCGGTTCGCGACGGATCGAGTTCGCCATATCTTATTCTTCTCACCACAATCGATGACCGAAGCGGACAGGCCCATACCGGCTGCACCCCCGCTCCCTTCCTCATCGGAGCGATCCATATCGAGTTGTGGGGTCGAATTGATCCTCGAGCTGCGCCAGACGAACTGAAGTCGAGGAGAGCCGAGGCCGAACGGATGGCAATCGAAAACACGTCCCACGTCTTCCACTTCACCAATCCTGCCGCGCTTCTCAACGCATTTCCATTTCCGCACGATACCCGCTATGCAAGAGGTTGCGAAGCAATCGCGCGTGGCCTACGTGCTCGAATCGCTGACCGGAGCGGACAACTGCTCCTGGGGCCTTTCGCCAAAGAACCGCGGATCATTTGGGAATCGTGCCCAGCTACTCCATCGCCTGAATCTGGCTTGAACGAGCTGGCAATGCCGACGATCTCTCTGTTGATCGGTCCTGACGGGATGCCGAGAGAGACTAAGGTGACGGCGAGCAGCGGATCGCCGAGGCTGGACGAAGCGGTAACAGCAGCGCTGTTGGCATGCAGGTTCGAGCCGCGCGCAATCGATGACCAGCCTACGCCAGAAGCGACCTGGTTCACGATCAAAATCGGCAAGCGCTGGCCGTTCGTCGGACGCAACTGACCCTCGTTACTCGGAAACATCCAGACACATCACATCTGCGCGCGTCAGACATATGCCGCTGACATGCCCCCTGCGCGCCGCAACTTGGTCGCATTCGGCCGCCCTTTTGTAAGGCGTGTCTGGGGGCACGGCTCAGCCGTGTTTGGACCAAACCTTCTAGGGGTATCGCTGTGAAGAAGATTGTATTTGTTCTGGGTGCCACGCTTGCTCTGGTGACGGCTGCGAACGCTGCGGATCTGCCGCGCCGCCAGCCCGTGCCGGTCTATCCGGCCGAGCAGGCCCCGATCGGCAAGATGCCGATTGGCAAAAGCCCGGTTGGAAAGGCCCCGATCGGCAAGGCGCCGGGCCCGGTCGCCGCGCGCTACTGAGCGCAAGACCTGCGTAACGGCCGACAGTCGAGGGGCACTGCGTGACGAACAAACCTGATCGATCGGGATCCTGCATCCTTGCGGGGCTCGCCCTCGCGGCGATGATCGCCTGCCTGATGCCCTCGGCTTCGGCGCACGAAGCCAACAAGCGCATTGCCGACGCCAATGCGCTTGCCACGACCGAGCCCACATCGCGGCCGGCGCCGCAAGCGGCGCGGCGCTCCGTCGCCCGCGTGGAGAAAGGTCCCTATTACGTCGACTTCCGCGCCCGCACGGCGGCGAGCTGGGGCCACGCCTTTATCTGGTATGGCAAGACCAGCGAGAAGGCGGTCGAGGTCGCGGGGCTCACGCCGGCCGGCGACACGCTTGCTTACGTGCTCGGCCACATCACCTTCGTGCCGTCGGAGACCGGCGCCAGCTACGGCGATCTCGATCCCGAATATCTGACCGCGAGCTATCGCGTCTATCTGAACGAAGCCGACGCCAGGCGGGTGTTCGCCTACATCAAGAAGAAGCAGGCAACCTCACCGGTGTGGAACGCCGAGACGATGAACTGCACCGGCTTCATCGGCGACATCGCCGAGTTCATGGGCCTCGAGGTCCCCAACCGCTGGCAGCGCCCGGAAAACTTCGTCAACCGCCTCAAGGAAATGAACGGCGGCCGCCAGATGGTGCGGCTGTCGGCGGAGTAGCGGCTCTCTCCACACTCGGTGTCATTGCCCGCGAAAGCGGGCAATCCAGTATTCCAGAGACAGCAAGGCAGGAACCGACAAGCCGCGGCGTACTGTCATGCCCCGGTCAAGCCGGGGCATGACAGTGTGAGGCGTGGCGACGTTCTGCTCACCCGTCGGGCAAAACACCCCGCCAATTCCTGCAACCCGGCTGTCAAGCCCCACTGGTTCAAATATTCCACTTTACCGAAATTCGGATTTGTCGTACAAGCGAAACACCCTGGCCCGAGACAAGGGGCGGATCGCGATCGTCACGAACCGCGGGCCGGGCAGCGATGGACGCGACGGCGTCGGGCGTGATTGGCATTGCAGGGCGGGCAACCGTGAGCAATGGCTCTCGCGCCAACGACACGGCGCCGACAGCGTCTTCGCATGGCTTCGGGGGCGAGCACACGCCACCCCTCGGGGTCCCAGCGAGGACGTGCGCGGACGGAGAAGTCGTGTGGTCCCGACGCCCGAGGTTCTGGCGTCAAGTCTTGCGATGATGTGGCGGCCGACCGGTCCGCGCATCGAACATCCGCAAGGCGACGGGGGCAATAGTGCAACGCTCCCCGAGGAGAGCACGAAGGACACCGTTAAAACCATTCGCGCAGGGAAGGCCGG
>NZ_LFJB01000080.1:0-16805 GCF_006658625.1 Bradyrhizobium sp. UNPF46 | reverse complement strand
GTGGGCGCGCTGCTCGGCCAGATCACCGACGGTGCCGGCGCGGCCAAGCCCGCCGCGGCGCCCGCCAAGCCTGCCGCTGCTCCGGCGCCCGCCGCTGCCGCGCCCGCTCCGGCCGCGAAGGCGGCCCCGGCCGATGCGCCGCTCGCTCCCTCCGTGCGCAAGCTCTCAGCGGAGACCGGCATCGATGCCTCGACCGTTCCGGGCTCCGGCAAGGACGGCCGTGTCACCAAGGGCGACATGCTCGCTGCGATCGAGCGCGCCGCGTCCGCGCCGACCCCGGTCAACCAGCCCGCCGCCGCCGTTCAGGTCCGCGCGCCGTCGCCGGCCGATGACGCCGCCCGCGAAGAGCGCGTCAAGATGACCCGGCTGCGCCAGACCATCGCGCGCCGCCTCAAGGACGTGCAGAACACCGCGGCCATGCTGACGACCTTCAACGAGGTCGACATGACCAACGTGATGGCGCTGCGCGCCCACTACAAGGATGCGTTCGAGAAGAAGCACGGCGCCAAGCTCGGCTTCATGGGCTTCTTCACCAAGGCCGTCGTGCAGGCGCTGAAGGACATCCCGGCCGTCAACGCCGAGATCGACGGTACCGACCTGATCTACAAGAACTACTACCACATCGGCGTCGCCGTCGGCACCGACAAGGGTCTCGTCGTGCCCGTGGTGCGCGACTGCGACCACAAGTCGATCTCCGACATCGAGAAGGGCATCGCCGATTTCGGTCGCCGCGCCCGTGACGGCCAGCTCAAGATCGACGAGATGCAGGGTGGCACCTTCACCATCACCAATGGCGGCATCTACGGCTCGCTGATGTCGACCCCGATCCTGAACGCGCCGCAGTCCGGCATCCTCGGCATGCACAAGATCCAGGAGCGTCCGATGGTCGTCGGCGGCAAGATCGAGGTCCGCCCGATGATGTATCTGGCGCTGTCCTACGATCACCGCGTCATCGACGGCAAGGAAGCCGTCACCTTCCTGGTTCGCGTCAAGGAGAGCCTGGAAGATCCGGCGCGCCTGGTGCTCGATCTCTGATCCCTGATGCTTTGCGAGCGCCGTCGCCGACTTGCGCGACGGCGCGTGTCGAACCATGGAGGCGCGCGTGACGGATAAGGTCGTTGTCATCACCGGCGGCAGCCGCGGCATCGGGCGGGCGACCGCCATTGCCGCAGCCGCGCGCGGCTACCGGGTCGTGGTCGGGTACGCCAGCAACAAGAAGGCCGCCGACGAGGTGGTCGCGCAGATCGAGGCCAGCAACGGCAAGGCGATCGCGGTCAAATGCGATGTCGCCGAGGAACGCGACATCGTCGACCTCTTCAAGGAGGCCGACAAGTTCGGCACGCTTGGCGCGCTCGTCAACAATGGCGGCATCGTCGGCACCAGCGGCGTGCGCGTCGACGAGATGTCGGCCGAACGCATCCAGCGCGTGCTGGCGGTCAACGTCACCGGCTCCATCCTCTGCGCCCGCGAGGCCGTGAAGCGGATGTCCACCAAGCACGGCGGCAAGGGCGGCGTCATCGTCAACCTGTCGTCGGTCGCGGCCAAGCTCGGCGCGCCCAACACTTATGTCGATTACGCCGCGTCCAAGGGCGCGATCGATTCCTTCACCACCGGTCTCGGCTACGAGGTCGCAGGCGAAGGCATTCGCGTTGCGGGCATCCGCCCGGGCCTGATCGACACCGAAATCCACGCCTCGGGCGGCGAGCCCGACCGGCATCATCGTCTCGCCCACATGGTGCCGATGAAGCGCGTCGGTACCGCCGACGAGATCGCGAGCGCCATCATCTGGCTGATGTCGGACGAGGCGTCCTACATCACCGCTGCCACTCTCGATGTGTCCGGCGGACGCTGACGCGCCGCGCGGACGTTGGCACGCCGCGCGGACGCTGACACATCCTCATCACGCCTAACCTTACGGGACTTTCTCTCATGGCTACCTACGATCTCGTCGTCATCGGCACCGGACCTGGCGGTTATGTCTGTGCGGTGCGCGCAGCCCAGCTCGGCATGAAAGTCGCCGTGGTCGAAAAGAACGCAACCCTCGGCGGCACCTGCCTCAACGTCGGCTGCATGCCCTCGAAGGCGCTGCTGCACGCGTCCGAGATGTTCGAGGAAGCCGGGCACTCCTTCGCGAAGATGGGCGTCAGCGTTTCCGCGCCGAAGCTCGATCTGCCCGCGATGATGAACTTCAAGCAGCAGGGCATCGACGGCAACGTCAAGGGCGTCGAGTTCCTGATCAAGAAGAACAAGATCGACGTGCTCAAGGGCACCGGCAAGATCCTGGGGACCGGCAAGGTCGAGGTCTCCGCCGACGGCAAGTCGCAGCTGGTCGAGACCAAGAACATCGTGATCGCCACCGGCTCGGACATCGCGCGCCTCAAGGGCATCGAGATCGACGAGAAGCGCATCGTCTCGTCCACCGGCGCGCTGTCGCTCGACAAGGTCCCTGGCAAGCTCCTCATCGTCGGCGCCGGGGTGATCGGCCTCGAGCTCGGCTCGGTCTGGCACCGCCTCGGCGCCGAAGTCGTCGTCGTCGAATTTTTGGATCGCATCCTGCCCGGCATGGATGGCGAGATCGCCAAGCAATTCCAGCGCATCCTCGAGAAGCAGGGCTTTACGTTCAAGCTGGGCGCCAAGGTCACGGGCGTCGATACCTCCGGCAAGACGCTGAAGGCGACGGTCGAGCCCGCCGCCGGCGGCGCTGCGGAGACGCTGGAAGCCGATGTCGTGCTCGTCTGCATCGGCCGCGTGCCCTACACCGAGGCGCTCGGCCTGAAGGAAGCGGGCGTCGCGCTCGATCCCCGCGGCCGTGTGCAGATCGATCCGCATTTCGCCACCAGCCTGAAGGGCGTCTATGCCATCGGCGACGTCGTCGCTGGGCCCATGCTCGCGCACAAGGCCGAGGATGAAGGCGTTGCGGTCGCCGAGATCATCGCCGGCCAGGCCGGCCACGTGAATTACGACGTGATCCCGGGCGTCGTGTATACCACGCCGGAAGTCTCCTCCGTCGGCAAGACCGAGGAGGAGCTGAAGCAGGCGGGCATCGCCTATACCGTCGGAAAGTTTCCCTTCACCGCCAACGGCCGCTCCAAGGTCAACCAGACCACTGACGGCTTTGTGAAGATTCTCGCAGATGCGAAGACCGATCGCGTGCTCGGCGTGCACATTATCGGCCGCGAAGCCGGCGAAATGATCCATGAAGCCTGCGTTCTCATGGAGTTTGGTGGCAGTGCGGAAGATCTCGCGCGCACCTGCCACGCGCATCCGACCCGCTCGGAAGCGGTCAAGGAAGCCGCGCTTGCAGTCGGCAAGCGGGCCATCCATATGTAGTAACGCGCCCAGCGCCGAATCGGGCGGGAAACACATGTTGCGCCGCCTTCTTCAACCGGTCTGGGTCCTGCTTGCGATCGTCTTTCTGATCGAAGCCTGGCTGTGGGACCATCTCGAACCGATCGTTGCAAAGGTTGTCGCAGCCATCCCGCTGGCGCGCTTCAAGCAATGGCTGACGGAGCGTGTCGATGCGCTCCCGCCGGCCATGACGCTGATCGTGTTCGCGGTGCCGATCCTTCCGCTGTTTCCGCTCAAGCTGGTCGGCCTGTATCTGCTCACGCATGAATACTGGCTCACCGGCATGTCCACGTTCCTGTTCGCCAAGATGCTCGGCGTCGGCGTCACCGCCTTCGTGTTCGACGTGACGCGCGACAAGCTTCTGGAGATGCGCTGGTTCGAGCGGATCTACGATCTCGTGCTGAAGATCCGCGCCAAGGCCACCGCGCTCGTCGACCCGATCAAGCACCGCATCCGCGAGCTGATCGCCGGCAACGGCGAGGGCTGGTCGTCACGGACGCTGCGCCTGATCCAGCGGTTCAGGAAGAGCGTGCACCAGGCGCGGTGATCGGCGGAGCAATCGTTCTCTCACCGTCACCCTGAGGTGGCCGCTTCTTCAGCGGCCCTCGAAGGGCGACGGCCCCGCTCTATCCGCGCGGCAGCAGCTCGGCCGTTCATCCTTCGAGGCTCCGCCCGCGATGCGTTGCATCGCGGCCCTCGCGCCTCAGGATGACGGAAATAGCATGTCGCCGCCGCCTCAACCCCTCAATGCAGATGCAAGAGATGCGGCCACCACAGGCCGAGGCCGGTCATGAACAGGCCGGCGAGGGTCAGGATGCCGCTGACATAGGCCAGCGCGAACATGCCGGTGATGATGGTGGCCGAGGCCAGCACGATGCCGATCTGGAAGGCGGCCGACGCCAGCTCGAAATGATGGTATTTCGCGGTCGCCTCGTCGCGGTCGTGCTCGGCGTGCTTGGCCTTCTCGGCGAGCTGCTCGGTACCTTCGCCGGTCTCGGGCTCGGAGCGGTAGCGCGCCGCGGTCTTGGTCCAGTCGTCGACCTGCTTCTGCACGGCGGGCTTCTGCGCCTCGTCCGCGGCGGCGAGCGTGAGCTTGCCCTGCTCGGCCGCGGTGATCACCACGGTGCGGCGGATGCTTTTGGCCTGGAAGAACGCCCAGAGATTGGCGGCCTCGACGTTCTTGCTGATCGATTCGGTCTGGGCGCCCTTGCCGAGCGTCTCCGAGACCGCCAGGAACAGCGCCAGCACCGCGATCAGGAGCGCGATCTTCTTGTTCGAGCCGGACGCGTGTTCGGCGTGCTCGGCATGCTCCATGCTTTCATGTGCGCTCATGATTCCCCTCCGCTTCGGTTCCGCAACGATTGACCGAACCGCGCGGCCTGCGCAAGGGGCACGCAGGCTGTGACAGCTTCATGTCAGGAAGCAGCGGCCATTCAGCGCTGGTTCAGCAACATCACCGCCGCGGATGCGCGCTGGCATAGACTTCCAGCAGGCGCTCGGAATCGATCCCAGTATAGACCTGCGTGGTCGAGAGCGAGGAATGGCCGAGCAATTCCTGGATGGCGCGCAAGTCACCGCCGCGCGAGAGCAGATGCGTGGCAAAGGAGTGGCGGAGCGCGTGCGGCGTGGCGCTGTCGGGCAGGCCGAGCGCGCCGCGCAGCCGCTCCATCGCGAGCTGGATGATGCGCGGGCTCAACGGGCCGCCGCGCGCGCCGACGAAGATCGGGCCCTCCGCCGGCAGCGGATACGGGCACATCGCGACATAGTCCTGCACCAGTCCCAGCACGTTCTGCAGCACCGGCACCATGCGGGTCTTGTTGCCCTTGCCGGTGACGACCAGCACGTCGCCTTCGCCCGGCTTCGGCACCTCGCGGCGTTTCAGGCCGAGCGCTTCAGAGATGCGCAGGCCCGAGCCGTAGAGCAGCGCCATCACGGCGGCATCGCGCGCAAGGATCCAGGTCTCGCGATCCTCGCCGGCGCGCTCGTCGGCATCGGCAAGACGTTTTGCCGATGCCATCGGCAGCGGCTTCGGCAGGCTCTTCGCGACTTTTGGCGCGCGGATTGCGGACAAGGCCCCGACCTTGCCCTTGCCTTCGCGCTCGAGGAAGCGGCCGAACGAGCGCAGGCCCGCCAGCGCGCGCATCAGCGAGCGCCCGGCAATGTCGTCGGCGCGGCGCATCGCCATGAAGGCGCGGACGTCGGTCGCCTCCAGCGCGGCAAAACGCTTCAGCGTCACGCGCTCGCCCCAATGGGCACAGAGAAAATCCAGGCACTGCCGCAAGTCGCGGCCATAGGCCTCCAGCGTCTTCGGCGACAGCCGCCGCTCGGCGCCGAGATGCGACAGCCAGCGCGTCATCTCCTGCGCGATCGAGGGATCGGCGCTGGCGAGCTCGATTGGGGGTGCGGCGGCTTTGCTCATCGCTCTGGACGGATTGATTCCGCTCAGTATATCGCATCACACCCGTTTACTGTTCGCTAAGGCCGCCCCCGGGCGCTAGCCTTGCCACGCTAGTCTTGCCACATCAGGTTCCGATTCTCCCTCCAAAGCCCCCTTGATGGATCATTCGTCGCGCAGCTCGACCGTCCCCACCAACGCGACCGGCATGGTCGACGTGCTGGTGCCGGTCGCGCTCGACCAGACCTATTCCTACAAGGTGCCGCGCGGGATGGAGCTGAAGGCGGGCGATCTCGTCGGTGTGCCGCTCGGCCCGCGCGAGGTGCTGGCCGTGGTCTGGGGCGAGAACGCCAATCCGGATCCGCGCCTGCACAACCGGCTCAAGGAGGTCAGCGAGAAGCTCGACATCCCGCCGCTCAAGCCCGAGCTGCGCCAGGTCGTCGACTGGGTCGCCAATTACACGCTGAGCCCGCGCGGCATGGTGCTGCGCATGTGCCTGCGGATGGGCGAGAATCTCGGCCCCGAGCGGGTGCGTCCGGGCGTGCGTCTTGTCGGCGATCCCCCGAAGCGGCTGACGCCGGCACGGGCGCGCGTGATCGAGGTCTTGTCGGACCGGCTGCTGCACGGCAAGTCGGAGGCGGCGAAAGAGGCGGGCGTCTCGGCCGGCGTGATCGACGGCCTGGTCGATGAGGGCACGCTGACGGTCGAGCCGATGCCGCCGCCTGCGCCGCCGCCGGTGCCCGATCCGGATTTCGGCCGGCCGGATTTTTCGCCGCTGCAGCGGGCCGGCGTGGATGCGATGCGCGCGCTTGCGGCCAACGGCACCTTTCACGTCGCGCTGCTCGACGGCGTCACCGGCTCGGGCAAGACCGAGGTCTATTTCGAGGCGGTCGCGGAAACCATCCGCCGCGGAAAACAGTCGCTGATCCTGATGCCGGAGATCGCGCTCACCGGCCAGTTCCTCGACCGCTTCGCGCAGCGCTTTGGCGTGCGGCCGATCGAATGGCATTCGGAGCTGACCCCGCGCACCCGCGCCCGCAATTGGGCGGCGATCTCGGGCGGCACCGCGCCGGTCGTGGTCGGCGCGCGCTCGGCGCTGTTTCTCCCTTACGCCGATCTCGGCCTGATCGTGGTCGATGAAGAGCACGACCAGGCCTACAAGCAGGACGAGGGCGTGCATTATCATGCCCGCGACATGGCGGTGGTGCGCGGGCATATCGCAAAAATCCCGGTCGTGCTGGCGTCGGCGACGCCCTCGGTCGAGTCCGAGGTCAATGCCCGCAAGAACCGCTATCAGCGCATCGCGCTGCCCTCGCGCTTCGGCGGCCAGCACATGCCGCATATCGAGGCGATCGATTTGCGCCGCGAGCCGCCCGCGCGCGGCCGCTTCATCTCGCCGCGCTTGGCCGGCGAGATCAGGATCGCGATCGAGAAGCGCGAGCAGGCGCTGCTGTTTCTCAACCGCCGCGGCTATGCGCCGCTGACGCTGTGCCGGGCCTGCGGCCACCGCTTCGCCTGCACCATCTGCGATGCCTGGCTGGTCGATCACCGATTTCGCCAGCGTCTCGTCTGTCACCATTGCGGCTTCTCGATGCCGCGCCCGCATACCTGCCCGCACTGCGCGGCCGAGGAATCGCTGGTCGCGGTGGGGCCCGGCGTCGAGCGCCTGCAGGAGGAGGCCGCCGCGCTGTTTCCGCAAGCGCGCACCATGGTGCTGTCGAGCGATCTCATCACCTCGATCGAGACCATGCGTTCCGAGCTTGCCGAGATCGCGGAGGGCCGGGTCGACATCATCATCGGCACCCAGCTCGTGGCCAAGGGCCATAATTTTCCGCGGCTCAATCTCGTCGGCGTGGTCGATGCGGACCTCGGCCTGTCCAACGGCGATCCGCGCGCAGCGGAGCGAACCTGGCAATTGCTCAACCAGGTGATCGGCCGCGCCGGCCGTGAGCAGGGCCGCGGCGTCGGCTATCTCCAGACCCACCAGCCCGATCATCCCGTGATGAAGGCGCTGATCGCCTGCGACCGCGAGGCCTTCTACGACAGCGAGATCGACCTGCGTGAAAGGACGCTCTATCCGCCGTTCGGCCGGCTCGCGAGCCTGATCATCTCCGCCGGCGACCGCCCGAGCGCCGAAGGTCTCGGACGCAGGCTGGTCGCGCTCGCGCCGCGCGACGAGCGCGTCGTGGTGCTGGGCCCGGCGGAAGCGCCGCTCGCCGTCATCAAGGGCCGCTACCGCTTCCGCATCCTGGTGAAATCGGCGCGCGGCTTCGATCTGTCGGACTATTTGCGGAGCTGGCTTGCGGTGTGCCCGAAGCCGACGGGCAATCAGAAGCTGGAAGTCGACGTCGATCCGCAGAGCTTTTTGTAAAGCTCCGCGCACACTCTCCCCACGTCATTGCGAGCGAAGCGAAGCAATCCAGAATCCCTCCGCGGAGGCAGTCTGGATTGCTTCGTCGCTCCGCTCCTCGCAATGACGTGGTGAGAGCGGCGCGCAAATCTCCTCGCTCGTGCCCCGGACGCAGCGCAGCGTCACTTCGACGGTGCGCTGCTGAGCCGGGGCCCATGTCGCAGAGGAACTCGGGGCTCCTGGGTCCCGGCTCTGCGCCGCAACGCTCACGCGTTGCAGCTTGTCCGGGACACGACAGCCCAACAAAAAGCCCGCGGTCCCCCAAGACCGCGGGCTTGTTTCATTCGCGCAGCAAACTGATGAAACTGCGCGATGGCTGAGGCGCTTGATGCGCCTTAGGAGACGACTTCCGCGGTGACGCGACCGACGCCGGCGCCGGTGAGGCCGATCGCGCGGGCGGCGCCCGTGGAGAGGTCGAGAACCCGGCCGCGAATGAAGGGGCCGCGGTCATTGATGGTGACGACCACGCTCTGGCCGCGATGGGTGACGCGCAGCTTGGTGCCGAACGGCAGCGAGCGGTGCGCCGCAGTCAGGGCGTTCTGGTTGAAACGCTGGCCCGAGGCGGTGCGGCTGCCGGACTCGTTGCCGTAGTAGGAGGCCATGCCGGAGAAGCTGTGGCCGCCGCCGGAGGTCGGCGTCATCGCTGCATTGGCGTTGCGCCAATCAGAGGTCGGGTTGGTATCGGCCTGGGCGTGGTGGCGGTGATGATGGTGATGCCGGTGGTGGCGGGATTTGGCGGAAGCTTCGGTGGCAGTTCCACCGATAAGGAGAGTTGCGGCAACGAAAGCGATCGCCGTGCGCGGCCGGGTCGCAAAGCCCAGCGTCTTCAAAGACAGCATTTATTGGTCCCTAAGCTAGTATTGCCACATATGTGGCTAGTGGAGCCCCCATCAGTTTGTGAGCGGTTTGGCGTTTCGATTCCCAATGCGGCGTGAATTGGGCAGTAAATCATTCTGTGTCGTCATGAAACATCTTGTTACCGTCACGGGATATTCAGCCGATGTTCCGTAATCTTTGCCTTTAACGGTTTGTTAACTTCATTATTACTGCTTAATACTGTAAAACGAAGTCATCGCTTTCAGCATTTAGAATTGGGTAAGTATTCGGCGAGTGGAGCCGAGGGCGCCGGAATCACGGCTCAGCGATCCGTGTTCATGGCCGCTATGCGCTGAGGGCAGGAACCATCATGGGGAGAGGGCGCGGCGAGACCTCTCGTCAATTCCGCGACGCGGCAGGTCGTCGCCCCGATCCCCGATCCGCGTCCCCGATCAAGTCCTTGATCCAGTCTTGATCCCCGTCCTCGGGCCAGACGCTGATCGACGTGTCGCAATGTGCGACGAACTGGCGACAGAACCTCGTGCCTTTAATTTGGCGTCATGTTGCACCTGCGCGCCTGCTATGTTAGCAAAGCCGCGATTTTAACGGACCCGGCACCTCCCGTGTCGGCCGAAAATCGAAGTCCCGCTTGAATTCCAAGGGCTTGGATCGCTAGGCGCCGCTTTGTGGCGACGGTTTTTCCCTTGCGAGTTTGACAGCAAAAAGAGCGCGTCTGTGGCTGCAGAAGATACGTCCGTTTCAGGTGTGTCCGGCCGTTATGCAACGGCCTTGTTTGAACTGGCCCGCGACCAGAAAGTGGTCGACGAGGTCAAAGCCGATCTCGAGAAATTCGAGGCCATGCTGGTCGAGAGCGCCGATCTGAAGCGCCTCGTCCGCAGCCCGGTGTTTGCGGCCGATGCCCAGTCCAGGGCCCTGTCGGCCGTGCTTGCCAAGGCCGGTATCGCCGGCATCTCCGCCAATTTCCTGAAGGTGCTGACTGCCAACCGCCGCCTGTTCGTGGTGGCCGACGTCATCCGCGCCTACCGCGCCCTCGTCGCCAAGCTCAAGGGCGAGGCGACGGCTGATGTCACGGTGGCGGAAGCGCTCTCTGACAAGAATCTCGACGCCCTCAAGGTTGCCCTGAAGTCGGTGACCGGCAAGGACGTCGCGCTGAACGTGAAAGTGGATCCCTCGATCATCGGTGGCCTCGTCGTCAAGCTGGGCAGCCGCATGGTGGATGGTTCGCTTCGCACCAAACTCAATTCGATCAAGCACGCGATGAAAGAGGCAGGCTGATGGACATCCGCGCCGCGGAAATTTCCGCGATCCTCAAGGACCAGATCAAGAATTTCGGCCAGGAAGCTGAAGTCTCCGAAGTCGGACAGGTGCTGTCCGTCGGCGACGGTATCGCCCGCGTCTACGGTCTGGACAACGTCCAGGCCGGTGAAATGGTCGAGTTCGAGAACGGCACCCGCGGCATGGCGCTGAACCTCGAAACCGACAACGTCGGCGTCGTTATTTTCGGTGCCGACCGCGAGATCAAGGAAGGCCAGACCGTCAAGCGCACCCGCGCCATCGTGGACGCGCCGGTCGGCAAGGGCCTGCTCGGCCGCGTCGTCGACGGACTCGGCAACCCGATCGACGGCAAGGGTCCGATCCAGGCCGACAAGCGCATGCGCGTCGACGTCAAGGCGCCCGGCATCATTCCGCGCAAATCGGTGAACGAGCCGATGGCGACCGGCCTCAAGGCGATCGACGCCCTGATCCCGATCGGCCGCGGCCAGCGCGAGCTGATCATCGGCGACCGTCAGACCGGCAAGACTGCGATCGCGCTCGACACCATCCTGAATCAGAAGCCGCTCAACGCGCAGCCCGACGAGAACATCAAGCTGTATTGCGTCTACGTCGCGATCGGCCAGAAGCGTTCGACCGTCGCGCAGTTCGTGAAGGTGCTGGAAGAGCAGGGCGCGCTCGAATACTCGATCATCGTCGCCGCCACCGCTTCGGATCCGGCCCCGATGCAGTACATCGCGCCCTTCACCGGCTGCACCATGGGCGAGTACTTCCGCGACAACGGCATGCACGCGGTCATCATCTATGACGATCTGTCGAAGCAGGCCGTCGCCTACCGCCAGATGTCGCTGCTGCTGCGCCGCCCGCCGGGCCGCGAAGCCTATCCGGGCGACGTGTTCTATCTGCACTCCCGCCTGCTCGAGCGCGCGGCGAAGCTGAACAAGGACCAGGGCTCCGGCTCGCTGACGGCGCTGCCGGTCATCGAAACCCAGGCCAACGACGTGTCGGCCTACATTCCGACCAACGTCATCTCGATCACCGATGGTCAGATCTTCCTGGAAACCGACCTGTTCTTCCAGGGCATCCGTCCCGCGGTGAACGTCGGTCTGTCGGTGTCGCGCGTCGGCTCCTCGGCGCAGACCAAGGCCACCAAGAAGGTCGCCGGCAAGATCAAGGGCGAGCTCGCGCAGTACCGCGAAATGGCGGCCTTCGCGCAGTTCGGCTCCGACCTCGACGCCTCGACCCAGCGCCTGCTCAACCGCGGCTCGCGCCTCACCGAGCTCCTGAAGCAGCCGCAGTTCTCGCCGCTGAAGATGGAAGAGCAGGTCTGCGTGATCTGGGCCGGCACCAACGGCTATCTCGATCCGCTTCCGGTCAGCAAGGTGCGTGCGTTCGAGGACGGTCTGCTCTCGCTGCTGCGCGGCAAGAACGCCGAGATCCTCAATTCGATCCGCGACAGCCGCGACCTCACCGACGACACCGCTGCCAAGCTGAAGTCGGTGGTCGAAGGTTTTGCGAAGAGCTTCGCGTAAGAACCGTCACGGCCGGGCCAGAAGCGCGAAGCGCGTCTTCGCATTTGATGTCCCGGCCATCCACGCCTTACCGCGTGGACGATGAAGACGTGGATGCCCGGGACAAGCCCGGGCATGACGACAGGGATAGGCTAGCGGTTTGTCCGCAAGGGATCGAACCGTCGGGGACGAAGAATGGCGTCACTTAAAGACATGCGCGTCCGCATCGCCTCCACCAAGGCGACGCAAAAGATCACCAAGGCCATGCAGATGGTCGCAGCCTCGAAGCTGCGCCGCGCGCAGACCGCGGCGGAAGCTGCGCGTCCCTATGCCGACAAGATGAGCGCGGTGATCTCCAACATCGCCAGCGCCGCGGCGGGATCGCCCGGCGCGCCGGCGCTGCTGGCCGGCACCGGCAGGGACCAGGTTCACCTGCTGCTGGTCTGCACCGGCGAGCGCGGCCTGTCCGGCGCCTTCAACTCCTCGATCGTGCGTCTCGCCCGCGAGCGCGCCCAGTCGCTGATGGCGCAGGGCAAGGAAGTGAAATTCTTCTGCGTCGGCCGCAAGGGCTATGAGCAGCTGCGCCGCCTGTTCGACAAGCAGATCGTCGAGCATCTCGACCTGCGCAGCGTTCGCCAACTCGGCTTCGTCAACGCCGAGGACATCGCCAAGAAGGTGCTGGCCCGTTTCGACAACGGCGAGTTCGACGTCTGCACGCTGTTCTATTCGCGCTTCCGCTCGGTGATTGCGCAGATCCCGACCGCCCAGCAGGTCATCCCGCTGGTCGTCGAGGCGGGCGCTGCCGCCAACACCACGTCCTACGACTACGAGCCGGAAGAGGACGAGATCCTCACGCGCCTGCTGCCGCGCAATCTCGCGGTCCAGATCTTCCGCGCGCTGCTCGAGAACAACGCCTCGTTCTACGGCGCGCAGATGAGCGCGATGGACAACGCGACGCGCAACGCCGGTGAGATGATCCGCAAGCAGACGCTGGTCTACAACCGCACGCGTCAGGCGCAGATCACCAAGGAACTGATCGAAATCATCTCGGGTGCCGAGGCCGTCTGATCAAGGCGCTTCAGTACCCGTCAAACTCAACTTCCCGGTCGACAAGCTGACCGTGGTCTAAAAATTCGGATCGAAGGAGACATTCAATGGCAGCCCAGGTCGGTCGCGTTACCCAGGTCATCGGCGCCGTCGTCGACGTGCAGTTCGAAGGCCACCTCCCGGCCATTCTCAATTCGCTCGAGACCAAGAACGGCGGCAATCGCCTGGTGCTCGAGGTCGCCCAGCATCTCGGCGAATCGACCGTCCGCACCATTGCGATGGACACCACCGAGGGTCTGGTCCGCGGCCAGGAAGTGACCGACACCGGCGCTCCGATCCGCGTTCCCGTCGGTGAAGGCACGCTCGGCCGCATCATCAACGTCATCGGCGAGCCGATCGACGAAGCCGGCCCGGTCAAGACCGAAGGACTGCGCGCCATCCATCAGGAAGCGCCGAGCTACACCGACCAGTCCACCGAAGCCGAAATTCTCGTCACCGGCATCAAGGTCGTCGACCTACTGGCTCCGTACGCCAAGGGCGGCAAGATCGGCCTGTTCGGCGGCGCCGGCGTCGGCAAGACCGTGCTGATTCAGGAGCTGATCAACAACGTCGCGAAGGCGCACGGCGGTTACTCCGTGTTCGCCGGCGTCGGCGAGCGGACCCGCGAGGGCAACGACCTCTATCACGAGTTCATCGAGTCCAAGGTCAACGCCGACCCGAAGAATCCGGATCCGAGCGTGAAGTCGAAGTGCGCGCTGGTGTTCGGCCAGATGAACGAGCCGCCCGGCGCCCGCGCTCGCGTCGCGCTCACGGGTCTGACCATCGCGGAAGACTTCCGCGACAAGGGCCAGGACGTGCTGTTCTTCGTCGACAACATCTTCCGCTTCACCCAGGCCGGCTCGGAAGTGTCGGCGCTGCTCGGTCGTATTCCGAGCGCCGTGGGTTATCAGCCGACGCTCGCGACCGACATGGGCGCGCTGCAGGAGCGCATCACCACCACCCAGAAGGGCTCGATCACCTCGGTGCAGGCCATCTACGTTCCGGCCGACGACTTGACCGACCCGGCGCCAGCCACCTCGTTCGCGCATCTCGACGCGACCACCACGCTGTCGCGCTCGATCGCCGAAAAGGGCATCTATCCGGCGGTGGACCCGCTCGACTCGACCTCGCGCATGCTCTCCCCGCTGGTCGTCGGCGAGGAGCACTACGCGGTCGCCCGTCAGGTCCAGCAGGTGCTGCAGCGCTACAAGGCGCTCCAGGACATCATCGCCATTCTCGGCATGGACGAGCTTTCGGAAGAGGACAAGCTGACCGTGGCCCGCGCCCGCAAGGTCGAGCGCTTCATGTCGCAGCCGTTCCACGTCGCCGAAATCTTCACCGGCTCGCCGGGCAAGTTCGTCGACCTCGCCGACACCATCAAGGGCTTCAAGGGCCTTGTGGAAGGCAAGTACGATCACCTGCCGGAAGCCGCCTTCTACATGGTCGGCACCATCGAAGAGGCGGTCGAGAAGGGCAAGAAGCTGGCGGCGGAAGCGGCCTGATTCTAGGTGTCATTGCCGGGCGAAAGTGCGAAGCACGTCTTCAAGCTAAAGTCCCGGCGATCCATCGAACGAAAAATTCGATGGATGGACCCGCGGGTCAGGCCCGCGGGTGACAAGCGGAAAACAACGGATAGCCCATGGCCACCTTCCACTTCGATCTCGTCTCTCCGGAAAAGCTCGCCTTCTCGGGCGAGGTCGACCAGGTCGACATCCCCGGCGTCGAAGGTGACTTCGGCGTATTGGCAGGACACGCGCCGGTCGTGGCGGCGATCCGGCCCGGCATTCTCACCATCACCACTGGCGGCAAGCACGAGAAGGTCATCGTGCTCGGCGGCCTCGCTGAAGTCTCCGAAAAGGGCCTGACCGTGCTCGCCGACGTCGCGACGTCGCTGGCCGAGCTCGACCGCGCCCAGTTCGCCGAGACCATCGCGGAGATGGAAGAAAGCCTGAAGGAGCACGAAGGCGGCGAGCTCGATCACGCCATCGAACGGCTCGACCACTACAAGAGCATCCAGCAGCAGCTCACCTCCACGGCTATGCACTAAGCCCCGGGGCAGCGCTCCGGGGCTCAAGCTCAGTATTTCTGAACAGGTTCAGCGCTCGTCACCGGCCGTGGCGGGCGCTGAAACTTTGTTGCACCGTGCTGGGGATCGCGGCATTCTGCCCGCATATTTTGTCCCCGGGGCAGGGTGCAGATGAAACGCAAGATCGCGGCGATCTTCGCAGCCGATATTGCCGGTTACTCGAGACTGGTCGCGGAAGACGAGGAGGAGACGCTGCGGCGTCTGGCCTCCTACCGCGAGGTCGTCGACGATTTCATCGCCAAGGCCAGCGGCCGCATCTTCAATACCGCAGGCGATGCCGTGCTCGCGGAATTCCCGAGCGCGGTCGATGCGGTGCGCTGCGCGATCGACATCCAGGAGAGCCTGCGTACCCGCAACATGGCCTATCCGCCGAGCCGGCAGATGTCGTTCCGCATCGGCATCACCATCGGCGACGTGGTCGAGCGCGACGGCGATCTCTTGGGCGACGGCGTCAACATCGCAGCAAGGCTGGAGGGCCTCGCCGAGGTCGGCGGCATCTGCGTCTCCCGTGCGGTGCACGAGCAGGTCGCCAACAAGCTCTCGGTGCAATTCGCCGATATCGGTGCGCAGGAGGTGAAGAACATCCCGACGCCGGTGCATGCCTACATGGTGGCGATGCGGCGCGAGGACGGCAGCTATTCCAAGCCGCAGCTGAAGAAGGCGGCTGCGAAGGTGGCCGCCGCACCGGTGTGGATGTGGCCGCTGGTGGTGGCCGTGGTCTCGATCGTCGGCATCGTCGTCACCGGCTTCCTCTACAACACCAAGCTCAAGCAGACCGCGAGCATCGCTGCTCCGGCCGTGACGCCCAGTGCTGCGCCGAGCCCAACGCCGACTGCAATGGCCGCGTCGCCGACGCCGATGCCGACCCAAATGGCAAAGGCGCCGATGGCGCCGCCGAATGCCGGCGCCGCGATGGCGCCGATGCCATCGCCGTCGCCGTCCGCATCGCCGACATCAGGTCAGCTTTCAGCCGACAGCGTACCCTTCATCAACGAGCGCGTTCGCAGCTTCCTCGCCGGCGATTATGCGAGCTCCGGCGACTACAAGGCCTTCGCGCTCAATGTCGGCGGCTTCACCGGCTCGGCGATGAACCAGCCGAACGAGGAAGCCGCGCGCAACATGGCGATCGAGCAGTGCCAGAAGCGCGCCGACGCCGCGCAATCGCCGCGGCGATGCGAGCTCTATGCGCTCGGCAACACCGTCGTGTACGCGCATGGCAAGCCGCCGATGCCGCCGCCGCCCTACTTCCGGCATGATGCGATGATCGAGCGGGCCTTCGCATCGAAGGATTTTCCGATCGTGCGTGAGCCGCAGAAGGTCCGGCTCGAGAACATCTTCGTGCCCGCGGCGAAATCCCGCTCGGTCGCGCTCGGTCCGGGCGGACAATATTTCATGGTGCTCGGCGCCTCGTCCGCGGAGGATGCGGCGCGGCGGTCGCTGGAATCGTGCGGCGCGATCGCCGGCGTGGCGTGCCTCGTGGTTGCGATCGACGACAATTTCGTCGTGCCGATCCCGACCCTGTTCAGGATCACCGGCTTCTTCAATGCGGCGAGCAACGCCTCGATCGTGGCGGATGCGCGCGGTGAGGTGGTGCGCAAGCTCGGCGACGCCATGGGCTGGAATGCGGTCGCCGTCGGCACCGCCGGCCGGGCAGGTCTTGGCCTCAAGGCCGCCGACGAGCAGGCCGCCGTCAAGTCCGCGCTGGCCGACTGCGCCAAGCGCGACAGCGATTGCCACGTCATCGCGATCGGCCCGTTCACGGTGGGTCCGATCAATTAGAGCGTTTTCGAGCGAAGTGGACACCGGTTCGCGTGAAGAAAACGCGTCAAAACAAGAATCTAGAGCTTCGGTTCTGATTCA
>NZ_LFJB01000022.1:0-17384 GCF_006658625.1 Bradyrhizobium sp. UNPF46 | reverse complement strand
TCGAGCGAAGTGGACACCGGTTCGCGTGAAGAAAACGCGTCAAAACAACAATCTAGAGCTTCGGTTCTGATTCAATCAGAACCGAAAATGCTCTAGCGTGGTCGAGCCGCCCTTCAGCCGAGATAGCGCACGCCACGGTCCCGACTTGCCAAACCAAACCGGGACCGATCTCATCCAAGACCTGGTCAGGCGGCGGATCGCGTCGTCGTGATCCAGCTCGCCTCACCCAGCACCGGCGCCACCTCCCCGATCGTCGTCCTGGCCGCGGGCGCGACAGTGCCACACCCGTCCAGTTCACGGGCCAACACCTCACGGTCACAGGCATCCTCCCACAGCGAAACGGTGATGGCTGCGACACAGTTGCTGATCATGCTCGTCAGCGCCCGCGCCTCCGACATGAAGCGATCGATGCCGACGAGCAGCGCGACGCCGGTTACCGGCAGATCCGGCATGACGGAGAGGGTCGCAACGAGCGCGACGAAGCCGCTGCCGGTGACGCCGGCCGCTCCCTTGGACGTCAGCAGCATCAGGCCGAGCATCGCCGCGATCTGTCCCCATGACAGATGAATGTCGCAAGCCTGTGCAATGAAGATGGAAGCCAGGGTGAGATAGATGGCGCTGCCGTCGAGATTGAATGAGTAGCCCATCGGCAGCACGAGCCCCGACACGCCCTTCCGGCATCCGAGTTGCTCCAGCTTGCGTAGCGCGCCGGGCAGCGCGGGCTCCGACGACGACGTGCCGAGCACGATCAGCAATTCTTCCCTGAAGTAGCGGATGGTCTTCCACAGGCTGAAGCCGTTCAGCCGTGCCAGCGTACCAAGCACGACGACCACGAAGACGGAGCAGGCGATATAGAATGTCAGGATCAGCAGGCCGAGCGAGCCGATCGAACGGACGCCGTATCGGCCCACCGTGAACGCCATGGCGCCGAAGGCTCCGAGCGGCGCGAGCTTCATGATGAAACCGAACGACACAAACAGCACGTGCGAGAACGAGGCGACGGCCTTTGTCACCGCCGCACCGCCATCGCCGGCGCGGCTCAAGCCGAAGGCGATCAGGATCGAGATCAGCAGGACGGGCAACACCTCGCCGTCGGCGAACGCTCCAAAGAACGAATGCGGGATGATGTGCAGCATGAAGTCCGCAAATCCGGTCGCTGCGGCCTGCTTGCCGAATTTCGCGGCCACGGACGGATCCAGCGTATTGACGGACACATGCATGCCGGCGCCGGGCTGGATCAACGACACGGCGGTCAACCCCGCCAGGAGTGCGAGCACGGTGAGCAGATAGAACAGCGCCATGGATTTCACCAGGGTGCGACCGACCTCGCGGGAATCGCTGATGCTGTTGATGCCGCTCACGATGGTGCAGAACACGATCGGAGCGATCATCATCTTGACGAGCTTGACGAAGCCGTCTCCGAAGGGCTTCAGCGCGGCACCGAACTCGGGCCAGAAATGGCCCGTGACGACGCCCAGGATGAGCCCGATCAGCACCTGAACGTAGAGAATCCGGTAGAACGGCTTGCGTGGCTCACCGTTCGCGGACCTGGCCGGCGCGTGCATCTGCATTCTCGTTTCTCCCTTGGGTGTCATTTTTTTGGAGTTCAGGAGCGGTCCGGCTTCAGGCCGCCAGCACCGCCTGAGGAACGTGCGATCGACGGGCAAACACGTGGCCCTCGAAGATGCGCCGGGCGGTGCGCTGCACGCGGGCGACCGGGCCGGGCTCCAGCCGAACCACGAGCTGGCCGGAGGGATGGGCGAGCGTGATCGGCACCGGCGGCGCCAGCGGTCCGACCATCCTTGCAGCGATCGTCCCAGGCGTGAGGCAGGCCGTCGCGACCGCGACGGCGCCAGTCACCGCCAATGCGCTGTGGCAGTCGTGCGGCATGAAGTATCGGGTGTTCAGCGCCGCCGCGCCCGCAGGCGCAATCAGAACCGGCTTCGGGATCACCATTGTCGCCGCATTTGGAAAACCCATCAGGCGCCCGGCCTCGATACGCAACCCTTCGAGACGCGCCCGGAAGCCGGCGTCGGCGAAATCCGACGGAGCCTCGCGGCCGGTGCATCCCAGGTCGGCCGCGTGGACCAGCATGACCGGCATCGCCGCGTCGATGCAGGTGACGTCGATCCCATCAATGCAATCGACCGCGCGTCCCGTCGGCAGCAGGCGACCGGTCCGCGCGCCGGCCGCGTTGGGGAAGGACAATTCGATCGGTGCGGCCGTTCCCGGCACGCCGTCGATCCGCGCTTCGCCCTCGTAAGTCACCCGCCCTCCCGGCGTGGCGACGGTGGCGTCGATCAGCTTGCCGGTGTTGACATTGTGGATACGGATATCGGTCCGATCGCAGCTCGCAGCGACCAGGCCGGCTTCGATTGCGAACGGCCCCACCGCCGCCAGCATGTTGCCGCAGTTCGGCGAGGTATCGACGATCCCTTCGCGAACACGCACCTGGGCAAACAGGTAATCGACATCGGCGCCGGGCACCGTGGCCGGTCCGACGATCGCGACCTTGTTGATGACGGCATTGCCGCCGCCGATGCCGTCGATGCCAAGATCGTGCCCGCCTCCCATCACCGACAACAGCACCGCGTCGCGTGACCTCGGGTCGGCCGGGAGATCGCGGGCCAGGAAGAACGGTCCGCGCGAGGTCCCTCCGCGCATGACCACACAGGGAATGGCAATCTGATCGTTCATGGGCTCTTCCGTTCGGCGGCGTGTTGGCCTGAACAGAGCATCCGCCTTCCCAACTCTTTTGTGAAATGCAAATATCTGAGGTATTATTTCATTTATCGAAATAAAGGAGCACGCCATGAACGCAGAATTGCTCGACCTCAAGGCGTTCATCACCGTTGCCGAGACCGGCAGCTTCGTCCGGACGGCCAAGGCGCTGAACCTGTCTCAACCCGCGCTCAGCCGACGCATTCAGAAGCTGGAGGAAAGCCTCGGGGCGCCCCTGCTCGAGCGGTCGACGCGCCACGTCAATCTCACCATGACCGGCCGCGACTTCCTGCCGAAGGTGCGCCGCCTCATCGACGAGTTCGAGACCTCGGTGCTCGCCATCCAGGACATCGGTGCGCGAAGCTCGGGCCTGGTCTCCGTGGCTGCGGTGCCGACGGCGGTGTTCTACTTCCTGCCGCGTGCGATCGGACGGTTTGCCGAGGCTTATCCGCGCATTCGCATCCGCATTCTGGACATTGGCGCCAACGAGGGATTGGAAGCGGTCGCGCGCGGAGAGGTCGATTTCGGCATCAACTTCATTGGCGCCTCCCATGCCGAGATCGAATTCGAGAAGCTCGTCGAGGATCCTTTCGTCCTGGCCTGCCGCCACGACCATCCGCTGGCGTCGCGCAAGCAGGTCAGCTGGCCGGAGATCGCGTCGCACCGGATCATCACCGTCGGTCGCAACAGCGGCAATCGCGCGCTGATCGACAATGCTCTGGCGCGACACGGCCTGCAGCTGAACTGGTCCTATGAGGTCGCTCACCTCTCCGGCTCGCTGGGTCTGGTCGAAGCGGGCCTCGGCATCGCCGTGCTGCCGAAGCTGGCGACGCCCGCCGCCGGCCATCCGATCATTCACACCATTCGTCTGGTCGAACCGGAAGTGTCGCGGACGATCGGCATCGTGCGCAGGCGCGGGGCGACACTATCTCCTCATGCCAGCCAGTTTCTGAAAATGCTCCTCGAGGCCTGGCGCTCTCCTGCTCAGACCGGCGTGCATGGCAAGCCGCGGTCCCGATCGGCTGAGGCAAGCTCGAACACGACATCGTCGCCTCCGAAGCGGAAACGCTGACGGCTCGCTCGGGCGGGGCGAGACCGCTCACGCCAAGCCAGAGTTCCTCGGACATCGCGAATTGATTGCCGCGAATTGATGCGGCGATTGGATCGATGCCTGCATGATGCATCTCCTCGGACCGGGCGCCCTACGACCTGGGTCCGACAAGATGCGTTGATTGCGCTACCATCCTGCGCTAGTGTTTTATACGACCGGTTAAAAACACCGGCCGTTTGAGGGAGAAAAACGTGAAATCCAAGGTTATTGGCGCAGTATCACTGGCGGTCGCTGCGGCCGGGCTGTTTGCAGCCGCTGCACCCGCATTTGCGCAGCAGAAGACGATCACGGTCTGGTGGGGCAAGGGCTTCTATCGCTCCGAAGACGACGCACTGATCGAGACAATCAAGAAATTCGAGGCCAAGACCGGCATCAAGGTCGAATTGTCGCAATACGCGATCCAGGACATGATTCCGAAGACGGTCGCCGCGCTCGATGCCGGCACCGTGCCCGATGTCGCCTATTCCGATTCGTATGACGTGCAGGCGCAGGGCAAGTGGGCCTATGAGGGCAAGCTCGAGGATCTCTCCGACGTCATGGAGCCGATCAAGGGCCGCTTCGTGCAGAACACGCTCGATGCGTCGATCCTCTACAACGACGTTGCCAAGAAGAAGGCCTATTACGGCTTCCCGCTGAAGCAGCAGAGCATGCACGTCCAGATCTGGAACGACATGCTGGAGAAGGCCGGCTTCAAGCAGAGCGACATCCCGAACGACTGGACCGGCTACTGGACGTTCTGGTGCGACAAGGTGCAGCCGGGCATCCGCAAGGCGACCGGCCAGCGCATTTACGCCGTCGGCCAGCCGATGGGCGTGGAATCCACCGACGCCTTCCAGTCGTTCTACACCTTCATGGACGCCTACCACGTCAAGCTGGTCGACGATGACGGCAAGCTCACGGTCGACGATCCCACGGTTCGCGAGAACCTGATCAAGGCGATGAAGGACTACACCGACACCTACATCAAGGGTTGCACGCCGCCGTCTTCCACGACCTGGAAGGATCCCGACAACAACGTCGCCTTCCACAACAAGACCATCGTGATGACCCACAACTTCACGATCTCGATCGCGGCGAAGTGGTACGAAGACTCGCAGAACCAGGCTCTCACGCCCGAGCAGCGCGAAGCCGGCAAGAAGGCCTATGAGCAGGACATCATCACGGCGTCCTTCCCGAAGGCGCCGGACGGTTCGACCATCAAGTACCGCTCCGACGTCAAGACCGGGCTGATCTTCACCGCGGCCAAGAACAAGGCCGAGGCCAAGCAGTTCATCAGTTTCCTGCTCCAGGAAGAGAACGTCCGTCCCTATATCGAGGGCGCGCTCGGCCGCTGGTTCCCGGTGACGAAGGAGAGCCAGGAAAGCCCGTTCTGGCAGGCCGACAAGCACCGCAAGGCGGTCTACACGCAGTTCAAGGGCGGCACCGCGGCGTTCGACTTCACCAAGAACTGGAAGTTCACGATCCTCAACAACGAGAACGTGTGGGCGAAGGCGATGAATCGCGTCGTCAGCGAGAAGGTTCCGGTCGACAAGGCCGTCGACGAGCTGATTGCCCGCATCAAGCAGGTCGCGGGTTAAGTCACCCTGCCTCTCCCCGCCGCGCGGGGAGAGGTGCTAGAACAACACCGGCCGCGTTTCGCGGCCGGCTTCTCTTTGAAGAGTCCAAAAAGAATGGCGATCACGCTCTCTGGCGATCAGGCACTCCCCGGCCCGCCCCTGTCGTCGCGGCTGAGCCCGGCGCAGGTCTGGGGCATCGTGCTGCTCGCGCCCTATCTGCTCGTCTTCCTTGCCTTCGTGGTCTATCCCGTCTGCTACGGGCTTTGGCTGGCGCGCGCTCCGGCGAACTATGTCGCACTCTACAACGACCCGATCTTCGCGCGCGCCGCGGTCAACACGCTGATCTTCCTGGTCATCGGCATCAACATCAAGATGCTGATCGCGCTGTTCCTGTCCGGCTTCTTCGCCGTGCAGCGCCCCTGGATCAAATGGCTCTCGGTGATCTTCATCCTGCCCTGGGCGGTGCCGTCGATCCCGACCATCCTGTCGGTGCGCTTCATGCTCAACCCCGAATGGGGCGTGATCAACCACCTCATCTTCTCCTTCACCGGCGATGACGGCCCGAACTGGCTGAACGACCCCACCGTGGCGCTCAGCATGGCGATCGCCGTGCACATCTGGAAGTCGCTGCCATTCTGGACGCTGATCCTGATCACCGGCCGCCTCGCGATCTCGCACGATCTGTTCGAGGCCGCCGAGGTCGACGGCGCGAGCTGGTGGCAGAAATTCCGCTACATCACCTGGCCATCGATGCAGACGCTCTACGTCACCTGCACGCTGCTTTCGATGATCTGGACGCTCGGCGATTTCAACAGCGTCTATCTGCTCACCGGCGGCGGCCCGGCCGACCTCACCCACGTGCTGTCGACGCTCGGCATCCGCTATCTCCGGCTCGACCAGCTCTCGCTGGCAATGGCATCCATCGTCTGCGCGATGCCGTTCGTCCTGCCGCTCGTGTACTTCATGATGAAACGGTTGTCGCGATGAAGCTCCCCTCCTTGCGCGAAGTCGCGACCGAAGCGCGGCTCCTGCTGATCGGCATTCCCGTCTTCCTGTGGACGATGATCCCGATCTATCACATGTTCCTGTTCGCGATCTCCCCGAAGGAGGACGCGTTCTCGGGCAAGCTGTGGCCGGACCACCCGACGCTGCATAATTTCGAGATCGTGTTCAAGCAGCAGCACTACTTCCTGCGCGACTTCTACGTGCAGTTCTGGAATTCGGTGGTGATCGCGGCATCCGTGGGCGTGCTGACGCTGTTCATCGCGACGGTAGCTGCGTTCTCGATCTCGCGGCTCAAGGTGCCGGGCGGTCGCGTGGTGCTGAACCTCGCGCTCTTCACCTATTTCATTCCGGCAGCGTTCCTCGCCGTTCCGATGTACCGGACCATGGGCAATTACGGCCTGCTCAACAATCACTGGTCGCTGATCCTGGCCATGGTGACGATCGCCTCGCCTTACGCGATCTGGGTGCTCAAGCAGGCCTCCGACAAGCTCCCGGTCGAGCTCGATGAGGCCGCCGTGATGGACGGTGCAACGACGCTCCAGATCTTCCGCCTGGTCTACCTGCCGCTGATGATGCCCTCGCTGGTCGCGATCGGCACCTATGCGGTGCTGCTGGCCTGGAACGAATATCTCTACGCGTTCCTGCTGCTCTCCAATGACCGCGAGATCACCCTCCCCGTCGCGCTCGGCAACTTCCTCGCCGCCGACGACTCGCCATGGGAGCTGCTGATGACCACCGGCTTCATCTATGCGCTGCCGCCGGCCGCGGTCTACTACGCCTTCCGCCGCTACATGGTGGGCGGGCTCACGGCGGGTGCGGTGAAGTCCTGACACGACAGGAGGCATCGCGGCGCCGCAAGCAGGACGTTCGAGCGGCGACGTGGACAATTGAAGATTGCCCACGCGTGCTCTAACGTCAGGGTCTCGAGCGGGGCCCGGCATCATGCGCAGGAACGACGCGATCCATCTCGGCCTGATGCTGCTGGCGCTCGTGGCGGCCTATCTGGTGCCGTTCGAGTTGTTGCTGCTGGCTTATGTCGTGCTCGGTCCGGCGCATTACTTCACCGAGATCTCGTGGCTGCATGATCGCAGCTACTATCTGCCCCATCGCGGGATCGCGGCGGCCCTCGCCGTCGTGGCCGTGGTCGCGGCGCTGATCGACAATGCCTCGTGGTTCGGCTTTGCGATGTGGGGCGCGCTGGTCGTCTGCGCGATGCTGGCGGCCACCGTCTCCGCGATCGAGAGCATGCTGCTGTTCATGGTCGCGATTGCCCTGTCAGCGATCATGTATTCGAGCGGATCCTCGCTCGCGGTCATCGGCATCCTGATTCCGACCCTGATACACGTCTCGCTGTTCACACTGATCTTCATGATATTGGGCGCCCACAGGTCCGGCAGCCGCGTGCAGGGCGCGCTGGTGGTGGCCTACATCGTCGCAATCGCCACGATCCTGCTGCTGCCGCCAGCCGCCGAGATCCGGATCGCGAGCTTTGCCCGCGTCGGCCAGGATTATTTCGGCAATGTCGGCCCGGCCCTGGGTCGGCTGTTCGGCGTGCCGGGCCTCGTGCTCGACACCAGGCTGACCAGCCTGCTCGCCTTCGTCTACACCTATCACTACCTCAACTGGTTCATCAAAGCCGACGTGATCCGCTGGACCGCAGTGCCGAAGGCCCGGCTGGCGGCGATGGCTGCCGCCAGCGCAGCTGCCACCGCGCTCTATTTCTACGACTATGCGTTCGGCTTCACCTTCCTTTTGGCGCTGAGCCTGATCCATATCCTGCTGGAGTTTCCGCTCAATGCGCTGGCGCTGCGCCAGCTTGGTGCCGCAGTGCGTGGCGCGATGCACGCGCGATACGCCAGCCCCGTCGCAGCCTCCGTCACGCGGTCACGCTCTACAAACGCCAAGAGCTCGAAACGTCCGCCCCGGCCGCGCTGATCATCCGCGGGCCCGCTTGCGCCGATAGGCGATCAGCAGCGCAATGGTTGAGCCGATGAAGTAGCCGGCGGTCGCGCCCGAGATGGCGCGGCCGACAATGATGGCCAGTGCGCGGTCGCCTGCATCGATCGTCGAGATCACGCCGACCGCATATTGCAGCGAGAACACGACGAGGTTGCGGATCAGGGCGAACGCGCTGCCCGGACGGATGATCTCACCCGTCGCGTGATCGACATCGAAAGGACGCGGCGTCAGAACACCCAGCGGCAGCAGTGCCAGCGCGGCTGCGATCCACGCGATCAGCGGCCACGCGCTGCTCTGGGGCCCGAAGCCGATCCGCGACATCCCCCAGACGATGAACACGACCGGCAGGATCAGCGCGCGCCAGATCGGCGTCGTGCGTGGCTGCATCGCTTGAATGCCCTGCCAGACGAGATAAGCGAGCAGCACGAAGACCCATGGCGGCGTGTGGATCAGGATCTGGTAGGCCATCGTCATGATCTGCCCGCTCACAAGGGCGCTGCGCTCTTACCTTGCGAGCTCGACAGTTTCGAGGCGAGCGAGGCGATGACGATGACGACCGCGATCAGGGCGATCACCAGCGTGCAGATCGCGTTGATCTCCGGCTTCACGCCCAACCGCACTTCCGAGTAGATCCGGATCGGCAGCGTCGCCGAGCCCGGGCCCGTGGTGAAGCTCGCGATCACGAGATCGTCGAGCGACAGCGTGAAGGCCAGCATCCAGCCGGCGACGATCGCAGGCGCGATCAGCGGCAGCGTCACGGCCACGAATGCGCGCACCGGGTCGCGGCCGAGGTCCATCGCCGCCTCCTCCAGCGAACGATCGAGCGAACCGAGGCGGGACTGCACAACCACCGCAACGAAGCACATCGTCAGGGTGGTATGGGCGATCGTCACGGTCCAGAAACCGCGCTCGGCGTTCAGGGCGACGAACAGCAGCAGCAGCGACAATCCCGTGATCACCTCGGGCATCACCAGCGGCGCATAGAGCATGCCGGAGAACAGCGTGCGGCCGCGGAAGCGCTCGCCGCGCGACAGCGCGACGGCGGCGAGCGTACCGAGCAGCGTCGCGATGGTGGCGGAGGAGACCGCGACCCGCAGGCTCATCCAGGCTGCCTCGATCATGGCGCGGTCGTTGAAGAACTCGTGATACCAGCGCAGCGACCAGCCGCCCCACACCGTCACCAGGCGCGAGGCGTTGAAGGAATAGATGACCAGGATGAGAATCGGCAGGTAAAGGAACGCGAGCCCCAGCGCGAGCGAGGCGACGTTGAAGCGGGACAGGCGGGCAACCTTGCGCATGGCCCTACCTTCCCTGTTCCAGCTGCAGCTTCTGAAGCCGTTCATACAGCAGCAGCGGCAGCAGCAGCACGACGAGCAGCACGATGGCCGCGGCGGAGGCGACCGGCCAGTCCTTGTTGGTGAAGAATTCGAGCCACAAGGTCTGGCCGATCATCAGAGAATTGGAGCCGGCCAGAAGATCCGGGATCACGAACTCGCCGACGATGGGGATGAAGCACAACAGCACGCCGGCGCCGACGCCGGGCAGAGACAGCGGGAAGGTGACGAGCCAGAACACCGCCCCCGGCGGTGCGCCGAGATCGGAGGCCGCCTCTTCCAACACAGGCTCCATCTTGGCGAGCGTGGCGTAGAGCGGCAGGATCATGAACGGCAAATAGGAATAGACGATGCCGATATACATCGCGCTGTCGGTGGAGAGCCAGACCACCGGCTGGCTGACCAGGTGCAGCGCCAACAGGATCTGGTTGAGCAGGCCGTCGTGCTGGAGGATGTTGATCCAGGCATAGATGCGGATCAGGAACGAGGTCCAGAACGGCACGATCACCAGCACCATCGCCACCGCCTGCCAATTCTTCGGCAGCCGCGCCATGCCATAGGCGATGGGGTAGCCGATCAACAGCAACAACGCAGTCGCGGTAACGGCGACGGTCAGGCTGCGCACATAGGCGAACACATAGATGTCGTCGGAGCCGATCAGCCTGAAATTGTCGACCGACAGCGCAGCGAACGCCGACTTGAGCGCATCCCATCCGGCCGTCAGGTCGAACACGGGCTCGTAAGGCGGCTGCGCGATCGCGGTCTGCGACAGGCTGATCTTCAGCACGAAGGCGAACGGCACCAGGAAGAACAGCACCATCCAGACATAGGGCGCGATGGCGGCAAATCGCGCCGGGCGCGCGAAGATGCGGCGGGCGCTCATGACTGCAGCACCACGCAATCGTCTGGCGTGAACCAGGCGACGACGTGCTGGTTCAGGCTGTAGGCGTCGACGTCGAGGCGCGCGCTGTTGGCGACGGAAGCCTGCACCATTCCGCCGGTGTCGAGCTTGACCTTGTAGGTGGTGGTGCCGCCGAGATAGCAGATGTCGGCGATCACGCCATCGAGCCGGTTGATCGCCGTTTCATGACCGGCTTCGCTCACCGGGCCGCGCCGCGACAGCTTGACCTTCTCGGGACGGATCGCGACGGCCAATCTTCCCGCGCCGACCGGCTCACGCGGCTCGGCCACCACCAGCGCACCCGCATCGCGCGTGCCAATGACCAGACGGTGACCGTCGCGCAATTTGGACTCGCCGTCGAACAGATTGACGTCGCCGACGAACTCCGCGATCCAGCGCGAGCGCGGCGCCTCGTAGAGCTCGCGGGGGCTCGCGACCTGAGCGAGCTTGCCTGATTTCATCACCCCGATTCTATCAGCCATCGTCATCGCCTCTTCCTGGTCGTGGGTGACGATGATGAAGGTCATGCCAAGCCGGCGCTGCAGTTCCATCAACTCGCCTTGCGTGCTCTCGCGCAGCTTCTTGTCGAGGGCTGCGAGCGGTTCGTCGAGCAGCAGCAATTGCGGCCGGCGCGCCAGGGCGCGGGCGAGCGCGACGCGCTGACGCTGGCCGCCGGAGAGCTGGTCGGGCTTGCGCTTCTCCAGCCCTTCGAGTTTCACCAGCGCAACCATCTCTGCGACACGCGTGGCGATCTCGGCGCGCGCCATGCCGGCCCGCTTCAGGCCGAAGGCGATGTTGTCGCGCACCGACAGATGCGGAAACAGTGCGTAGTTCTGGAACATCATGTTGATCGGCCGCTCGTGCGGCAGCGCCTGCGCGATATCTTTGCCGCCGAGCAATATGCGCCCCTCGTCCGGCGCCTCGAAGCCGGCGAGCATGCGCAGCAGCGTGGTCTTGCCGCAACCGCTGGGTCCAAGCAGCGCGAAGAACTCACCGGCCTTGATCTCGAGCGAGACGCCGTCCACGGCGCGGAACGCGCCGAATGCCTTGGCGACTCCCTCGATGCACAGCAGCGGTTGGCCGGCCGCGGGATATGCATCTCCGCCGGCATTGGCCGCGGCGTCTGTTCTGGGCAACTCGTCCGTCATGGTCCCTGCCAAGCCCGATTCCGCCGCACGCTAGCGGCCGATTGTCCCCAGCTCAACTGGATCGTTCACACCAGCCATGAATGCGGCCAGCGCGTCACAGTCCGCGGCAGGCATGGTCAGGCCGAGCTTGGAGCGACGCCACAGGATATCCTCGGGGAAGCGCGCCCATTCATGGCTCATGAGATAGCGCACTTCGGCCGCGGTCAGCTCGGGGCCGAAGGCCGGGCCGAGCTCGTCGCGGATCTTCGCCTCACCCAGCACCGCCGGCAATCGTGAGCCATAAGCTGCAACCAGGCGCTGAGCCTCCCCCTCCGAGAGGAAGCGCCAGCGGTCGCGCGCGAGGTCGACTTCGGTGTCGAAGCGGTCCCAGGCGAAATCGCCGCCGGGCAGCGCGGCGGTCGCGGTCCAGGGCGGGGACATCGGATAGAATGGCGTCAGCTTCGTCACGGCACGTTCAGCGCGGAGGCGCGAGGTGGTGACATCGCCGCCGAACATCGTGAGCAGCGGCGCCTTGCGACGGCGCGCATGGAACAGCGTCGTGCCGTCGCGTCCCCGCGCGGACGCCAGCGTCAGGTTGACGCCGGAGACCGTCCGCACCACGTCGGTCGGCGCGACGCGCTCGCGGAAATAGCGGCTGGCGGCGTCGCAGAGATAGCTGACATCGGCGCCTCGCATCGCGACGATCGCGGGATCGCCGGTGAAAGCATGCGTAACCGTGCCGATCAGCGTGAACTCGCGCTCGAACGGGCTCGCGAAGATCAGCCGTCCATCGCTGTTCTGGAACACGTAGACATTGTCCGAATAGAACAGCCTGGGCACGACGATCTGGCTCATCTGCGTGGCCGCCATCGCGGGCTGCGATTGCCGCAGCACGGTGTCGGCGACCATCGGTGTCCAGCCTCCGGTCGCGTTGGCAAGCGCTCGGGCCATGATGGAACGGCGATGGCCGCGATCGACCACCGCGAGCCTCCAGATGTCGGTTCGATCGGCGCGCACGCAGCGCGCCCCGGTGCGGATCACAGCGCCGCGCTCGGCGGCATCCAGCGCGGTGAGCACTACCAGACGGGAATCGTCCACCACGCAGTCCGAATATTCGAACGCCGTGCCGAACGGGCGCTTCAGCGCGTCACCGACCGGATGATGCGTGATGTCGAGGGTCACCGACGGCGGCAAGCCGCCCCGGTTCGTCAGGCCGTCATAAACATACAGGCCGGCCCGCAGCAGCCAGGGCGGACGCTCGTCGGAATGCGCAGGGATCACGAAGCGCATTGGCCGGACCAAATGCGGCGCGATCCGAAGCCAGATCCGGCGCTCGGCCAGCGCCCGGCGCACCCGCCAGAACCCGCGGCGCTCCAGCACCGACAAATCGCCGTGGATCAGCCGCGGTGTCGCCGAGGAGGCCGCGCCGCCAAGATCGCCCTGCTCCAAAAGGATGACCCGCAGACCGCGACCGGCCGCATCGCGCGCAAGGCTGACACCGTTCAGGCCGCCGCCGATGATTGCAAGGTCGTAATCCGCCATGGAGCCGTCGAGAAGGAGCGAAGCGCCCCATCATCACTAACCGGTCTTGAGCGCGAGCTCCATGATTTCAGTGCGGCCGACGAGACCGGCATATTTCCCGATCGGCAGCGGCTTGCCGAGCAGATAACCCTGCACGCCGTCACAGCCCTCCTTGGCCAGGAAGGCGAGCTGCTCGACCGTCTCGACCCCCTCGGCGATGATCGACATTTCGAGGCCGTGACCAAGATCGATCACCGCGCGGACGATCGCGGCCGATTGCGGGTTGCGGCCGAGATTGATGATGAAGGCGCGGTCGATCTTGATCTTGTCGAACGGGAACGCCTGGAGATAGCTCAGCGAGGAGTATCCGCTGCCGAAATCGTCCATGGAGATGCGCACGCCAAGCGCCTTCAGGCGGCGCAGCAGCGCCAGGCCGCGGTCGAAATCCTCGATCAGCACGCCTTCGGTGATTTCCAGCTCGAGCCGGCCGGGTGCGAGCCCCGTCTCGATCAGGATCGAATGGACGAGGCCGACCACGTCGCCGTGCATGAACTGCGCGGGCGACAGATTGACCGCGACCTGGAGCGGTTTCGGCCAGGACGCCGCCTCCCGGCAGGTCTCGCGCAGGATCCACTCGCCCATCTCGACGATCAGGCCGCTTTCCTCGGCGATCGGAATGAATTCGGCCGGCGAAACCTGGCCGCGTACCGGATGCTGCCAACGTGCCAAGGCCTCGAAGCCGATGATCTCGCTCTCGGCGACGCTGTGGCCGGCGACGCCTTGCGGCTGGAAGGCGAGCGAGAGCTCGCCGTTCTTGATCGCCATCGACAGGTCCTGGTGCAGCACGCGGCGATCGCGAATCTGCTGGTCCATCTCCGGCTGATAGAGGCTGATCGTGCCGCGGGACTTCTGCTTGGCGCGGAACAGCGCAGCACCCGCATTGGCGAGCAGCGAGGCGCCGTCGGTGCCATTATGCGGAAAGATCGCCATGCCGGTGGTGGCACCGGCGCGGACGGCCCGGCCGTCGATCTGGAATTCCTTCGCGACGGCCTCGCCGAGCTGCTGCGCCAGCGCAAGGCCCGCGTCCGGCTGCTTGCCGTCGATGATGAGGCCGAATTCGTCGCCGGACAGGCGCGCCACCACGCCGCCGCGGGCGGAGTCCTGAAGCCGTTGGGCCACCTCGATCAGCAGCTTGTCGCCGAGCGCATGGCCGAAGACGTCGTTGACCTCCTTGAGGCCGTCGAGATCGACGCAGAGGACGGCGAACTCCTCACCCGTGCCTTCGCAGGCCTCGATCATCTGGGTCAGCGCCTGAAGGAAGGCGGCGCGGTTCGGCAGATCGGTGAGGCCGTCGTGATAGGCCATGTGCGCCATGCGCGACTCGGTCTGCCGGCGGTCGGTGACGTCCTCGTGGGTCTTGATCAGATATTGCGGTTCGCCGGTCTCGCCGAGCACGGTGGCGCGGCGGGTCAGGAACAGCCGCAGGCCGTCCTTGGTGGAGATCGGATGCTCCTCGGTGATCATCCCGCGTTTCTTGATCGCGGCCTCGTCGCGCGCGATGATCAGCTTGGCTTCCTTGGGATTGAAGATGTCCGACGCGGTCAGGCCCGTGGCTTCCTCGCGGCGGCGGTTGAGGATCGTCTCCGCGCTGCGATTGGCGAGCAGATAGCGGCCGTCCTTGACCTGTTCGACGATCAGCGCCACCGGGATGTTATCGACCACCAGCTCGAGGAACTTCTTGGCGCTTTCCAGCTCCTTCGACAGCGAGCGGCGGTCGGTGACATCCTCGAACACGAGCATCAGGAATTCAGGCTTGTTGCTCTCGTTGCGGACCACGATCCGGATCGAGGCGACCATGCGCCGCTCGCCGCCACGGTCGACCTCGAATTCGTTGCGGAACTGGCCGTCCGGCGAATCGAGCGCCGCCCGGTCGGTCGCCTCGATGCTATCGGCCGAGGCGGGTGCAAACAGCTCGCGCGCGTTCTTGCCGACGACGTGATCGCGCGAGAACCCCCAGAACCGCTCATAGGCGCTGTTGGCGAAGATATAGCGGCCGTCCTCGATGTTCTTGGCGGCCACGCAGGCCGGGACATTGTCCAGCACCGTTTCCAGGAACTGCTTGGTCGAAGCGAGTTGTCGCGACAGCCGGCGCTGCTCGCTGACGTCGAGATGCGTCGCCACCGAGCCACCGTTCGGCAGCACGAAATATTTCACCAGGATGGCCCGCCCGTCCGACAGTTCCGTGATCAGGCCGTTGGTGCTGGCCGCCTTGTCGTAGAACTCGTCATCGGAGACGCCGAGCACACCCCGTTTGCGGCGCAACTCGAGCAGCTCATAGCCGTTCATGTTGGCCCAAAGGTCCGCGCGCGTCAGGCCGTAGATCTCGAGATAGCGGTCGTTGCAGAAGATGATGCGGCGCTGCGCATCCGTCATCACCACGCCCTGGTTGAGATTGTTCATGGCGGAGGAGACGAAGGCGTTGCGCCGCAGCTGCAAGCGCCGGGTCCGGCGCAGAGAGGAATGGATCCACAGCGCGATGGCGGCGAGGAAGGCGCAGACGACGATGCCCGCGATCAGGACTTCCCAGACCAAATTGGGGTCGAGCTGGCCGAGATAGCTCGGCGCGGCGAAGCCGTCCGACAGCGCAAAGGCGCGCGCGGGCGCAACCGTGCCGGCCAGGCACACAACGGCCCGCACAGCAATCGGAAGCGTGCTGCCCTCGTGCCAGTTCTTCTCAGCCATCAGCCACCCGCGATTTCAACGTCGGATTGTCTGGCTTCACGGGTTTGGATCGGGTAAACGCCTGTACGCGCAACAGAAAAATGTGACGTGAAATACGGCAATTGCCCTGACATGATAAATTCTTCCTTAACGGAAAACGCCCCCGCGCCGATCTTTCCGGACCTGATGCCACCGGCGCTCCCAGCGGACATGCTGCACAACCATGGATAGGGTCGATTGCGTCGTCATCGGAGCCGGCGTGGTCGGGCTCGCGGTGGCCCGAAAGCTTGCGCAGGCCGGGCGCGAGGTCATCGTGCTCGAGGAGGCCGAGGCGATCGGAACCATCACCTCCTCGCGCAACAGTGAGGTGATCCATGCCGGCATCTACTACCGCGCCGGGAGCTGGATGGCGCGCATGTGCGTCGACGGCAAGCATGCGCTCTACCGCTACTGTGCCGAGCGCGGCATCCCGCACAAGAATTGCGGCAAGCTGATCGTCGCGACCAACCCGAAAGAGACCGAAAAGCTGCAATCGATCAAGGCGCATGCCGAGGCCAATGGCGTGCTCGACATGCAGCTGCTCGCCGGCGAGGCCGCACGCGCGCTGGAGCCGGCGCTCGCCTGCGACGCCGCGCTGCTGTCGCCGTCGACGGGCATCATCGACAGCCACGCCTACATGCTCTCGCTGCGCGGCGAAGCCGAGGACGCCGGCGCGGCCTTCGCATTTCACACCCCGCTGATCCGCGCCAAGGCTGCGAACGGCGTCGTCGAGATCGAGGCCGGCGGCGAGGCGCCCATGACGCTGCAATGCGACCTTCTCGTCAACGCCGCGGGGCTCTCGGCAACGATGGTTGCGCGCAACATCGACGGCATGCCGCTGGACCGGATTCCACCGGCCTATCTCGCCAAGGGAAACTACTTCAGCTGCAATGCCAAGGCGCCGTTCTCGCGCCTGATCTACCCGGTGCCCGAACCCGGCGGGTTGGGGGTGCATCTGACGCTGGACATGGCGGGCCAGGCGCGCTTCGGCCCTGACGTCGAGTGGATCGAGACGATCGACTACGAAGTCGATCCGTCACGTGCCGAGCGCTTCTATCCGGCGATCCGCAAATACTGGCCGACGCTGCCTGACGGCGCGTTGATGCCGAGCTATTCGGGTATCCGGCCGAAGATCGTGCCGCCCGCGGTGGCCACGCAGGATTTCCTGATGCAGGGTCCACGCGATCATGGCGTCGCAGGCCTGGTCAACCTGTTCGGCATCGAATCGCCGGGACTGACGTCATCGCTCGCGATCGCCGATCACGTCGCCGAGCTCGCAGACATCTAGAGCGCCGAGACAAAACCTAGAGCGTTTTCGAGCGAAGTGGACACCGGTTCGCGTGAAGAAAACGCGTCAAAACAAGAATCTAGAGCTTCGGTTCTGATTCA
>NZ_LFJB01000114.1:0-18352 GCF_006658625.1 Bradyrhizobium sp. UNPF46 | reverse complement strand
GCTCCGACATCAAACTTCCGACCAAGGTCCAACCCAAACGCCAATCAGCAACGAATTTGCCGGTTTTTCAGCAGACTGCTAGAAGCCACCGGGACTGGCAAAGGCCCGACAAAGCGGGCCGGGCGCGATGGAAGTATCTAAATACTACCACCTAAGCTACTGAGAGGCCGACGAAATTTCCATGCTGCCTACTGTGCATGGGGTTGTTTTGCAATTTTTGAGGATGCGACACGCCCGTGTGCCCTCATCTCGCAGGGGACGGCGGCCATTCCGCGGGTCTCTCCTACAGCAGCGCCAGCAGCACGAGTCCGATCACCAGCACGACGAAGCCAGCCGCTGTCGCGGCGGCGAATGACCGCTCAACGTTGTCCATGATGCCACCCCGTTGCCGGCGTGCCACGTTCCCCCATGGCTGCGCCGAGCGACGTGGAATCTTGCCGACCTGTGTGTCGGCAGTTGTGCGAACGGATGTCGAAATTTGGACGGGTGCAGGGCCTGTCTGCGGCCTCGGGAGGAAATCCGTCACCTGTCAGGCTGCCGTAAGCGGAGCCCGCTACGGTGAAGCGGCTATGGTGTTGCAGCCCAGCACCTCAGCCTCCAATAACTCCTAACCCCGCTTGGCTCTCCCCAGGCGGGGTTTTTTCACGCCTTCTCGCCGGCGCGCGAATCCCTGTCCTCCTGCGTCAGACGCAGCGCGAAGGCGCGGATCGCGGGCGCCGCCAGCAGCACCACCGGCAGCATCGCGATCCAGGCGATCAGCCACGAGACCATCCAGTGCCTGACGAAGCTCGTCGTGCTGCCCGCGGGAAAGCTGGCGATCCCCGCGGCGATCAGCGAGGTCAGTCCGGACTGGATGACACCGAAGACGAAATGACTGTAGCGGCGGGGAATGCCGAGCATGTGGAGCCCATGTCTGGTTGCCGTCACGACACCAAGCAAGGCACATGCCGCCGCTGGCAGGACATCTCCCCCGGCGGGAACCAGCCCTGCGGACGCGTTTCAGAGCGCTTGCGCGAACACACGCGGGACGCGGCTCAGGAACTCTGTTCATGGTCGGAGAACCACGGGCACCTGAGGGGTCTACGGATTTTGCTTGTCTTTCGGAATATTATGACGACCAACATGTTAACACTCAAGGACGTGAATCGTGGGAGGTCGCCATGAATCACAGGGGCATCGAGTTCACCGTCGCCAAGACGGCGATTCCCGGAATCTGGCAATGGCAGTTCCGGATCGGCGAGCAGCTGAAGTCCGGCAAGACCGAGACGAAGATTGACCTGCTGGCAATCCGGCGCGTGCAGCTGCGCATCGACCGGGAGCTGAAGCGATCCGGACGGGCTGAACCCGCCGGTTAGGACTGTCGCAGGGCACATTGCGCCGCGACGCCACGGCCAACCCCGCGGCGGCATGATCCGTAGCCGCCCGGAATTGATCTGACGCCGGTTTGGGATTGGAGTGCGCGCGCCCATGGCCTTGGGGGCGAGGCCATCACGGGCGCGATCGGTGCCAGCCATGCCGCTCTATTTCTTTCGAATCCGGAATGGCCGTTACTCCGGCTGCGCCGATCAGGCGACGGAGTTTGCAAATCGCGATTCGGCCTGGAAAGAGATGACCAGCGTCTGTGCCGACATGACCGCCGGCATTGCCCGCAAGCTCCAGGAGAATTCCGAATGGCAGATGGAGCTGCTTGACGAGGCCAAGGAGCCGGTGTTCCGGATCCGTATCGTCGCAGAAACCCTCGACTAGAGCGTTTTCGAGCGAAGTGGACACCGGTTCGCGTGAAGAAAACGCCTCAAAACAAGAATCTAGAGCTTCGGTTCTGATTCAATCAGAACCGAAAATGCTCTTAGACTAATCCGCGCTGGGCAGCCGCCGCATGGTGAATTCGATGTCGCCGCCGGGCAGTTCGCGCCAGGTCTCGACCGCGCTCATATAGCCGGCCTTGGGGTAGCGGGCGAAGAAGGCCTGCGCCCTCTCCCGCGCTGCCGCGCGCGGTAACGTGAAGGTCTCGCGCAGATAGCCGTCGCCGGCCGTTTGGCCGGGCTTGCCGGCCAGCTTGCGCCGGCGCGCCATCCGCTCGGCAAGATCCCGCGGACGATCGGCCATGGCCTGCCCTCCCCTGCGCAACTCACACTCAGCCAGATGTAGGGCGCCGGCCGAGGGAAGAGGAGTCCCGTCCGGAAGGCGCTGTCCGCCCGCCGGAATCGAACGGCGGTCAGTTGGCGGCCGTGCCGCTCTTCTTCTTCGGCGCGCTGGTTGCTGCCGATGCCTTCGGTGCCGGCTGCTTCGGCGGATCGGCGCGCATGCCGCCCCAGGGATCGTTGGACGCCTTGGTGTCCGGAATCTTCTTCAGCGTTTCCTTGTAGGCCTTGTCACGCTCGGCTTCCGCGGCCTTCTCCTCGGGGGTCTTGCTCGGGGCATCCTGCAGCAAATTGAGCTGGGGCATTTGCCCATAGGCAGGTCCCGCCACCACGGCCAGCACCGCGGCCAAACGGAAAAGCTTCATCGTCCACTCCTTGATCATCCATGAGGCTCGGATCGCCCGCGCCTCGTCATCCGTGTCGCCGCCCCCGGGGCCGCTGGAGGCCCGCTAGAGCCGATCCGACCTGCACGATTTGGGCCCATGCAGCCAGTCGTCCCAGATCGGGCCGCATTTGGTGCACCCGCTCAGTGCGAGGCCGAGCGCGGCCATGCAAAAAAAGAGGACACACCGGCGCAACATCATCCACCCCTACCCAACCAGGCCATCATATCGGCCCAAGTCGGGCATTTTCAAGCCGACCGGACCGCCGCGAGACCGGGTGACTTTGCCGCGCCGATGCGCGCACAATGGGGCGAAACATCCGGCAATAGGGGAGAGTGCGACAGCAATGCAGATGCAGCCAGACGCCGAATTCGGCCTGTCCGACGCCAGACGCATCCTGGGCGAGGTTTTTGCACCCTGGGTCCAGGACCTCAACCTCGCCGTCGAGCGCATCGAGCACGCGCAGCCGGCGGATGCGCCGGACTGGCAGCCGGGCGCGCTGCTGCGCATGCCGTTTTCGGAGCGGCTCTGCCGGAACGGCGGCGTGGTCTGCGGACAGGCCCTGATGGCGCTTGCCGACACCGCGATGGTGATCGCCATCCTGGCCGCCAATCGCGGCTATCGCCCCATGACCACGGTCGACCAGACCACGCATTTCATGCGCGCGGTGTCCTCAATGGACGTGCTGGCGGATGCGCGCGTGGTGCGGCTCGGGCGCACCATGAGCTTTGGCCGCGTCACGCTGCTCTCGGCTGGCGACAACAAGCCGGTGGCGATGGTCTCGAGCGCTTTCGCGATGTTGCCGGGCTGATCAAAGAAGAGAGCCGCGTGCGCGCAAGGCGCATCGCGGCTCTCCAACGGTGTCGTCGAAGCGCAAGACCGAAGCGCGATCCGATCGCGCCGCGATCATCGAACTTCGCGAGCGCTACTTGCCGAGAATTTCGTCGGCCGCGGTGACGACGCTGACGGTCGGATTCTTTCCGCAATAGGCACCGAATTTCTTGGCGTTGTCGATGAACACCTCGGTGTCGATGATCGCGTTGTCCTCGTCGCCCTTGTACCAGCCGTCCATCCAGGTCAGCACGACCGCGATGTTGTCTTCGCCGCTGTCGAGGAACTGCTTGCAGGTCATGGTCGAAAGGTCCCACTTGACCGCGTGGGCCGGCATCGACGACAGCGAGAACGCTGCGGCGAGCAGAAGCGAAAGCGTGGTCTTCATCAGAATCTCCATCGGCGCACAGCGCCATAAAAGAAGGCTTTTCGTGAAAGTCGGCGGAGAGGCTCTCCGCGCGAACGTCGTAAACGAAGTCTGAAACGCCATCGAAGTAGCGCCAGTATTGAGTTTATTTCAACGTAATTTCTATGCACTACTCCAAGATCATCATGATGGATCGACGCCGATGATCGAGAAGCGTACAGCGCAGCGTCACCGTGTTTTCAAGGGTGGAACGATCACCTTCGAAAACGGCGGCATCCCCTGCACCGTGCGAAACATGTCGGTTGGCGGCGCGGCGATCGACCTCGATGCTCCCGTCATGTTGCCGCAATCGTTCACGCTCTCGATCTCGTGCGACGATTTCGTACGGAATTGTCGCACAGTTTGGCGCCGTGACAAGCGCGTCGGCCTCGCCTTTGTGCAATAGCGCGCGCGATGTGAACGAGCGTTCGCATCGCATCCACATCACGATGATGATCGCGTGATGCAGCGAGTTGCGACGTCATCGCAAGGCTCGCGCGCGCCGCTCGCGGGCGCCTCGTTGTCGATCCCGTAAGTGTGGCTGACGCAACGATTGGCGGAGCGCAACTGAGTCGCGATGCCGAGCCCGTCCACCGCGAGCGCACCGGCGTGCGATCCGAAGGCCCGACTCTATTTCGACTTCTTGGCGGGTTCGCTCGGACGGGCCCCGCCCCAGGGATCGTACTTGTCCTTGGGCTCGGGAATGCGATCGAGCGCGGCCTTGTAGGCTTTCTCGTCGACCTTGGGCATGTTGTCCGCCGGCTTGGCTGCGTCGGAGGGCTGCCGCCGGCCCTGGGCCTGTGCGGAGGCAGCCGTCAGTGCCAGCACGGCGGCCGCGATGACCAGAAACCTCATTGGCGCAATCCCCTTCCTCTGGGGTAGAAACTAGCCTGCAATGGCGGAATAGCAAATGCCGCGGGTTCTCGGCCCAAGCCGAGACTTCAGCAAAACTTGATTGGCCGGGACTTCGCCGGATCGCATTCGTGTCTATCTGTTGGCCCGCAGGGGACCCTCAGGAATGTTGCGGATCATTGCTCATGCGGCGCCGCTCGCCGCCGCGCTCGCGCTCGGCGCCTGCGGCGTTGCCGACAGCCGCGCACCGGTGCCCGAGTTCATGCGCATGAAGGAGGCCGAGCAGCCGCCGCCCGAGGCACCTCCCGACGTCAAGCGCCTGGTGCGCGAGCAGATCGATGTGGTCTTCCTCACGACCTCCTATCCGCGCGAGGTGCACGTGGCCCCGCCTCATCGTGAGGTGCGAGGACCGGGCTGGACGGCTTGCGTCCGTGCCCAGCTCACCTCCGCGACCGGCAGCCCGCTCGGCGCCCAGACCTACATCGTGACCATCAAGGGCGGAAAAGTGGTCGACCGCCGGCGCGCTGAAGCCGACGACATCTGCGGGACGGAAGCCTACGAGCCGATCTAGAAACCGGCGCAAAGACGTTGGTTCCCGGGAAAAACAGGCATATTGTCCGGAACGATCACCGCCTCCCCTTCTTGTTACCGCCGAGGGCAGTTTCGGAGGAGGACATGATGAAGACATTTACGATTGCGCTGTTGGCAGGTGTCGGCGCGCTGGCTACCGCGACCGGCGCCAAGGCCGCGGACGTCTATTCGACCAGCGAATTCACGAGCCCTGACCTCGTCCAGCAGGTGCGGCTGGTCTGCGACGATGCCGGCAATTGCTATCGCACCCGGGGCGGCGCGCGCGTGATCGTGCGCGATTCCTACAACTCCATGCCGCGCGAACGCTACTATGAGCGGCGGACGTATCGTCGCGACTGGGATGACGGGCCGCGCGCCGGCATCGGCATTCGTGCGCCCGGCGTCAGCGTCGGCGTGGGTGTCGGCGACGACCGCTGGTAAGACCGTAAGCTGAGGCAAAAGGACCGGACGACGATCGTCGCCCGGTCCTTTTCGCGTTAGGCCACCGACGGCGGCGCTCAGGCGGAAGCGGCTTGCTGCTGAAACTGCTCGTACGCCGCGATTGCATCGGCGGCGTACATCAGCGACGGCCCGCCGCCCATGTAGACGGCCATGCCGAGCGTCTCCTCGATCTCTTCGCGCGTCGCGCCGAGCTTGACGAGCGCCTCGGCGTGAAAGCCGATGCAGCCGTCGCAATGCGCGGCGACGCCGAGCGCCAGCGCCATCAGCTCCTTGGTCTTCTTGTCCAGCGCGCCGTCGCGCGTGGCAGCCTGGGCGAGTGCGGAAAATCCCTTCATCGTGTCGGGAATGTCGCTTCTCAGCTTTTTCAGATTGGCCGAGATGTTCCTGGTGATGTCGACGTAGTTCTTGTCCATCGGATCCTCGCTAGCTGGATTTGGCTGTGGTTGGAGCCACCTCGCGCGGTGCGCGCAAGGCGATGTAGATCGCGGGGATCACCAGCACGGTGAGCAGCGTCGACGAGGCAAGCCCGAACAGGAGCGAGATCGCCAATCCCTGAAAGATCGGATCGAGCAGGATGGTCGCAGCCCCGATCATTGCCGCGAGTGCGGTGAGCAGGATCGGCTTGAAGCGGACCGCGCCGGCCTCCAGCACCACCTCGCGAAGCGACTTGCCGTCAGCGCTGCTGTGCCGGATGAAATCGACCAGCAGGATCGAATTGCGCACGATGATGCCGGCGAGCGCGATGAAGCCGATCATCGAGGTCGCAGTGAACGGCGCGCCCAGCAGCCAGTGCCCGATCAGGATGCCGATCAGCGTGAGCGGGATCGGCGTCAGGATCACGAGCGGCAAACGGAAGCTCCTGAACTGGGCGACGACCAGCACGTAGATGCCGAGGATGGCTGCGCCGAAAGCTGCGCCCATGTCGCGGAAGGTCACCCAGGTGATCTCCCATTCGCCGTCCCACAGCAGCGTGGGCCGCGACTCGTCCGACGGCTGGCCGTGCAGGCTGATCGCGGGCTTCGGCAGCTTGCCCCAGTCATGGGTCTCCACGCGGTCGGCAACCGCGAGCATGCCGTAAAGCGGCGCCTCGAACCGTCCGGCGAGTTCGGCCATCACCATGTCGGCGAAGCGGCCGTCGCGGCGGAAGATCGTCGGCGAGCCCTGCTCCATCGTCGCCTTCACGACCTGGCCGAGTTCGACCACCGTCTTGCTGCCGGGCAAGGTGTTGGCCGGCACCGGCGTCGAGGCCAGCGCCTCGTCCCAGACCAGATCGCGCTTGCCGAGATGCACCGCGATCTCGATCGGGTTGCGGTCCTCGCCGCGATGCGAATAGCCGACCGAGGTGCCGCCGAACAGCGCCTGGATGGTGTCATAGACGTCGCGCTGCTCGACGCCGAAGAATTCGAGCCGGTCCTGGTCGATCGAGAGCCGCAGCCGCGGCCGCTTCTCGCCGATGGAATCGTCGACGTCGACGATGAACGGCACTTCCGCGAAGACCTTCTTGAGCTCGGCGGTGACGGCACGGCGTGTGGCTGCATCGGGACCGTAGACTTCGGCGAGCAGCGTCGAAAGCACCGGCGGTCCGGGCGGCACCTCGACCACCTTGATGCTGGTGCCTGCGGGCGGATCGAGCGCCTTCAGCTTCTCGCGCAGCTCGAGCGCGATCTCGTGGCTCGCCCGCTTGCGCTCGCCGCGCGCAGCCAGATTGACCTGAACTTCGCCGAGCTCGGGCCTCTCCCGCAAATAATAGTGCCGCACCAGGCCGTTGAAATTGAACGGCGCCGGCGTGCCGGCATAGGATTGCAGCGAAGTGACCTCCGGCAGCTGCCGCGCGATCTCGGCCGCGCCGAACAGCGTACGCTCGGTCGCCTCCAGGCTGGCCCCTTCCGGCAGGTCGACGACCACGGCGATCTCGGACTTGTTGTCGAACGGCAGCAGCTTGACCGTGACCGACTTGGTCGCAAACAGCGTCATCGACAGCAGCGTCGCGATGCCGACACCGAGCAGGAAGATCCAGGCCGACCGCTTGCTCCGCACGATCGGCGCGGCAAAACGGCGGTAGAGCCTGCCGAGCCGGCCTTCGTCGTGCGCCGCATGCGCGGAAGCCAGCTCGCCCTTCGGCGCGAGCTTGAGCATCAGCCAGGGCGCGACCACCATGGCGACGAAGAACGAGAACAGCATGGCCGCCGACGCGTTGGCCGGGATCGGCGCCATATAGGGCCCCATCAGGCCCGACACGAACAGCATCGGCAGCAGCGCGGCGACCACGGTCAGCGTCGCCACGATGGTGGGGTTGCCGACCTCCGCCACTGCCTCGATGGTCGCCTGCAGGCGCGGCCGGCCGTCGCGCATGCCCCAGTGCCGCGCGATGTTCTCGACCACGACGATGGCGTCGTCGACGAGAATGCCGATGGAGAAGATCAGCGCGAACAGGCTGACGCGGTTGATGGTGTAGCCCATCAGATTGGCGGCGAACATCGTGAGCAGGATCGTCGTGGGAATCACGACGAAGGTCACCAGCGCCTCGCGCCAGCCGATCGCGATCGCGATCAGGATGACGATCGAGACGGTCGCGAGGCCGAGGTGGAACAAGAGCTCGTTGGCTTTCTCGTTGGCGGTCTCGCCGTAGTCGCGCGTCACCGTCACCTGGATATCCTCCGGGATCAGGCGCGACTTCAATCCTTCGAGGCGCTTTGCGATGTTCTCGGACACGACGACCGCATTAGCGCCGGCACGCTTGGCCAGCGCCAGGCTCACGGCAGGCGTCCGCGCCCATTGCCCGCCGGCGGCGCGCGAATCCGTCCAGACGCGATGCTCGACGGTGCTCGGGCCGACGACGACGGAGGCGACGTCCTTGACGTAGACCGGTCGGCCGTCACGGCTCGTGATCAGCAATAGCCCGATGTCGGGAATGCCTGATAGCGTCTGCCCTGCCGCGACGTTGCGCACAATGCCGGCATCGCGGACCTGGCCGGCCAGGAACGAGCGGTTGGCGTCCTTCACCTTGGCCACGAGCTGCTGCAGCGTGACGCCGAACAGCGACAGCTTCTCCGGATCGGGCTCGACCCGGATCTGTTGCGCCGCGCCGCCGGAGATGTAGGTCAGACCGATGTCATCGACCTTCATCAGCTCCGCGCGCAGCTTGTCGGCGAGCTCGTAGATGTCCTTGTCGGTCCAGCGGCTGGCCGCCTCCGGCTTCGGAGACAGCGTCAGCACGGTCACCGCAACGTCGTTGATGCCACGGCCGACGATCAGCGGCTCGGGGATCCCGACGGGAATGCGGTCGAGATTGGCGCGGATCTTCTCGTGCACCCGCAGGACCGCATCCTCGAACTTGGTGCCGACCAGGAAGCGCGCGGTGACCATCACGCGGTCGTCCTCGGTCTGGCTATAGACGTGCTCGACGCCGTCGATGCCCTTGACGATCGATTCCAGCGGCTTGCTCACCAGCTCCACCGCGTCGGGCGCGCGCAGGCCGTCGGCATTGACGCGGATGTCGACCATGGGAACGCTGATCTGCGGCTCCTCCTCGCGCGGGATCACCACGACGGCGATCAGCCCCACGACGAGCGCCCCGAGCAGGAACAGCGGCGTCAGCGGAGAGGCGATGGTCGATCGGGTCAACCGTCCTGACAGGCCTAGATTCACGGCCGCACCAATTGGTCACCGGTCCGGATGCCCGACAGGATTTCGAGCCCGTCGGGAAGCGAAGGCGTCGGCATGTCGCGGCCGCGCTGCACCGGCACGTCGATCGTCTCGTCGCCCTTCCGGAGCTGGACGTAGTCGATACCGAACCGGGTCGTCACATAGCTGGACGGAATGACGAAAGCCGGCCGCGCGCCGCCGGCAATCCAGACCCGCAAGCGATCGCCGACGAAATACTCGCCGAGGCCCTCGACGGTCGCATCCGCGATGACGCGCCCCTCCTCGATCTGGGGATAGACGAGGTCGACGACGCCCCATTTCGAGGCCTCTCCCGCCAGCTCCGCGCCATCGACGCGGACCTTGTCGCCGGCCTTCAAGGCACGGGCGTGCCGCTCCGGAACGCGCAGCCGCAGCTTGAAGTTCTGCTGGGCGATCGTGACGATCGGATCGCCGGCAAGCACGACGGAACCCACGGTGATCAGCCGTTTCAGCACACGGCCATCCGCCGGCGCGAGCACCTGACCCTGATTGAGCTGCTCACTGGTCACGGCCCGCTCGGCGACCTTGGCGCGCAGGTTGTTGTCGGCGACGTTCAACGCGGTGCGCTGCTCGTCCAGCTTGATGCGCGGCAGGATGCCGCGCTCGACCAGCCCTTCCGTTCGGGTGAAATCGATCTGCGCCTGGTTCGCCTGGGCCTGGAGCGCCTCGATCTGCGCGTCGAGCGATTTCATCTGGAGGACGAGCTTCTCATCGCCGATCGCCGCGATGACCTGACCCGCGGTGACGCGATCCCCTTCGCGCACCTTGAGCTGGACGACGGTGCCGCCGATGCGGCCGCGCGCGGGGACGACGCTGATGCTCTCGACGGTCGCAAAGACCGCCTTCTCGTCGCTGACTTGCTGCTGCGCAACGGTGAGCGTAGCCGCGGCGGCAGCGGATCCCGCCGGTACTCCGATCGCCGCCCACGCAGCCAAAAGTCCGAGGCGCGCCAGATATTGCAAGGGACACATCCGTGTCGTCATAGGGTTCATCACACCGCGCCGCGGTGCTCCTCTCATTTCATCGACATCGGGCGAAGGCGCGTTGATCTCGCGCAAGGCGCGCCCGCCCGCCTTTGCCTAGGCTTCACCTCGTCCTTGCGGACTTCGGCGCGCAGAACACCTGGTAAAGCGTCTTCAGGATCTCGCGCGCCGGCTCGCTGGCGATCGAATAGAAGATCGTCTGCGCATCGCGCCTGGCGGCGACCAGGCCGTCCTTGCGAAGGAGCGCAAGATGCTGGGAGACTGTGGAGTCGCGCAGACTCAGAAACTCGGCCAATTCGCCGACCGATCGCTCGCCGTCGATCAACTGGCAGATGATGAGAAGACGGTGGCGGTTCGAGAGCGCCTTGAGCAGCTCGCTCGCCCGATCCGCCGCCCGCTCCATGATTTCGCTATTTATTTTCATACTTGCGTATATACGCAATTACGAATATATAGTCAAGCGCTGCACGACGGCCGGACTGAACCGGCGAAGCGGCCTGATCCAACGGAGGATACCCATGGCGGAAGTTGTCGTAGTCGGAGCCGGTCTGAGCGGAACACTGATGGCCTATGAATTGCTGCCCCAGTTGAGAAAAGAGGACCGCCTCAGCGTCATCTCGCAAGGCGCGGTCTATCATTTCGTGCCTTCGAACCCATGGGTGGCAATCGGCTGGCGCAAGCGCGAAGAGATCGAGATCGATCTCGCGGACATCATGAAACGCAAGGGCGTGCGACTGCTGACGCAGGGCGCAAAGCGCGTCCACCCCGAGGAGAACCGTGTCGAGCTCGGCGACGGCACGTCGATCGACTATGATTATCTGGTCGTCGCGACCGGTCCCGAACTTGCCTTCGACGAAATCCCCGGCCTCGGGCCGCAGGGCCATACCCAGTCGATCTGCCATGTCGATCACGCCGCCCATGCCCGCGACGCCTTCGAGACGCTCGCGGCCAATCCCGGCCCGGTCGTGATCGGTGCCGTTCAGGGCGCCTCCTGCTTCGGTCCGGCCTACGAGTTCCTCTTCATCCTGGAGACCGAGCTGCGCCGGCGGAAGCTGCGCGATCGGGTACCGATGACCTTCGTCACCTCGGAGCCCTATATCGGCCATCTCGGCCTCGACGGCGTCGGGGACACCAAGGGTCTCCTCGAAAGCGAGATGCGGGCGAAGCACATCAAGTGGATCACCAACGCCCGCGTCGACAATGTCGCCCCCGGCTTGATGAGGGTGGAGGAGCTTTCCGACAACGGCACGTCGCGCAAGGCCCATGAGCTGCCCTTCGTCTATTCGATGATGCTGCCCGCCTTCCGCGGCGTCGAAGCGGTGCGTGGTATCGAGATGCTGACCAATCCACGCGGCTTCGTCATCGTCGACAAGCATCAGCAGAATCCCGCCTTCCCCAACATATTTGCGGTTGGCGTCTGCGTCGCGATCGCGCCGGTCGGCGCGACACCGGTGCCGGTGGGCGTCCCCAAGACCGGCTTCATGATCGAATCCATGGTGACGGCGACCGCGATGAACATCGGCGCCCTGCTCCGCGGCAAGGCGCCGACGGCGCAGCCGACCTGGAACGCGATCTGCCTCGCCGATTTCGGCGATTCCGGCGTCGCCTTCCTCGCGCAGCCTCAGATCCCGCCGCGCAACGTCAATTGGTCCTCCAAGGGCGAATGGGTGCACCTCGCCAAGGTCGCCTTCGAGAAATACTTCCTGCGCAAGATGCGGCGCGGCGAGAGCGAGCCGTTCTACGAGCGCTTCGTTCTCGACAAGCTGAACATCGCCAAGCTCAAGGAGGTCCGAACCGGCACATGAGCACGACACGCCAGATCGTCTGCGGACATTGCGGGCGCATCAACCGCCTGCCGGCCGAGCGCGCACCGCAAGATGCGCGCTGCGGCGCCTGTCATCAGCCGATGTTCACCGGCCGGCCGATCGAGGTGGACGAGACGGGCTTCGATCGCCATGTCGCGAGCAGCGACATTCCCGTGCTGGTCGACGTCTGGGCGCCATGGTGCGGACCCTGTCGCGCCATGGCCCCGATGTTCGAGCGCGCGGCGCAGCAGCTCGAGCCCGGCGTGCGGCTGTTGAAGCTGAATTCGGACAACGCACCCGCCTTGTCGTCGCGCCTTCACATCAGCGGCATTCCGACGCTGCTGCTGATGCGCGGCGGCCGCGAAATCGCCCGCCAATCCGGCGCGATGGATGCGCGCAGCATCGTCGCCTGGACCGAAGCCAACCTGACCCGTACTTAAAAAGGAGCCTGCCATGAATGTCGATAAAGCCGTCCTCGCCTTTGCGGGATGTGTCGTCCTGCTCGGTCTCGCACTGGGCACCTATGTCAATGCGTATTGGTACCTGCTGACGGCCTTCGCCGGACTGAACATGTTGCAGGCCTCGTTCACGGGCTTCTGCCCGGCGGCGATCGTGTTCAGGAAGCTCGGCTTGAGCAGCGGCTGCGCGTTCTCCTGAACGCGCCGAATGCAGCCTGGGATGCGGGGGAATTTGCCATGACCGACGACACCTTCATTGAGGGACCTCTCTACGAGAAGCGTAGGAAGGTTTATCCGCAGTCGGTCCACGGGCCGTTCCGCCGCATCAAATGGACGATCCTCTGCGTCACGCTCGGGGTCTATTATCTCCTGCCGTTCGTGCGCTGGAATCGCGGACCCGGCCTCCCCGACCAGGCCGTGCTGATCGACCTGCCGCACCGCCGCTTCTATTTCTTCTTCATCGAGCTGTGGCCGCAGGAGGTCTATTACTTCACCGGCCTGCTCATCCTCGCCGCCATGATTCTGTTCCTGATGAACGCCGTCGCAGGACGGCTGTGGTGCGGCTATTTGTGCCCGCAGACGGTGTGGACCGATTTGTTCTACGCCGTGGAGCGCTGGGTCGAGGGCGACCGCCGCGAGCGCATGCAGGGCGACAAGCGCTACTGGACGTTCGACCACATCCGGAAGGTCGCGCTGAAGCATTTCCTCTGGATCATGATCGCCTGGTGGACCGGCGGTGCCTGGGTGCTCTATTTCGACGACGCACCGACGCTGGTGAAAGAGCTCGCCACCTTCCAGGCGCCGTTCATCGCCTATCTCTGGATCGGCATCCTGACCGCGACGACCTACGTCTTCGCCGGCCACGCCCGCGAGCAGATGTGCATCTACATGTGCCCGTGGCCGCGCATCCAGGCGGCCCTGACCGACGAATGGGCGCTCAACGTCACCTATCGCCGCGACCGCGGCGAGCCGCGCATGTCGGTGAAGAAGGCGGAGGCCGCCCGCGCGCACGGCGATGTCGCAGGCGATTGCGTCGACTGCCACCAGTGCATCAACGTCTGCCCGACCGGCGTCGACATCCGCCACGGCATCCAGCTCGGCTGCATCCAATGCGGCCTGTGCATCGACGCCTGCGACAACGTCATGCAGGAGATCGGCCGGCCCAAGGGCCTGATCGGCTACGACACCGACATCAACATGCAGCGCCGGCGGGAGGGCAAGCCGCCGATCTATCGCATCATCCGCGCGCGCACGCTGGTCTATGCCGCAGCCATTGCCATCGTCGGCAGCGTCATGCTGTACACGTTGGCCACGCGCGCGACGATGGACGTCAACGTGCTGCACGAGCGCAATCCGCTGTTCGTCCAGCTCTCGGACGGCGGGGTGCGCAACGATTACACCGTGCGCATCCTCAACAAGGGTGCCCAGCGATCGTTTGCGATCGAGGTCTCCGGACTGCCCGGCGCGAGCATCCGCCTTGCGGGCATCGAAGCCGCTTCCGGTGCCAAGCCCGTCGTCGAGGTCGGTCAGGACCAGACCCGCGAGGTCAGGCTGTCGGTACAGGTCGGGCCTGCCGATCTGCCGAAGACCTCGCGCGATCTCGAGGTCACGATCACCGATACCGCCGGCGGCGGACGGGCGAGCGCCCGTGATCACTTCCTGCCCGGCGACAAATAGGGTCTGCGTTGAGCATCCGGCGCCGGATGCTCAACGAGACGTTAACATTACCGTTCGAATTGGAGCCGCGTCCCAACGGTATTTTCCAATCTTTGCGCTAAGCATGGCCACGTGACGCGGCATTCGCCCGCGTGAACGGGACGAGGGGACGTGGTCGACATCGCGCAGCAGGCAGCGCTTCATCCGGCATCCGCGAGGGATGCCATGGCCGCGCGCGTCCCGCTCACGGCGATCGACCCTGGCCAGTGGCGCGCACTGGCGCAGCGCGCAATCGAGCCGAACGGATATTATTTGCCCGCCTGGGAGCTCGCCGTCAGCGCCACCGCACGCGGCCGCACCTCAGCCTCGACACTGCCCGCATGCGACGGAACTTCGTCGCGACTGATCGGGCTGATGCCCGTGATCTCGCTGTGGCGCGCCTTAAAGATTCCCCTGCCCGCGCTGGTGAGCGCGCATCCCTATGGCACGCTGTGCAGTCCGCTGATCGACCGCGACGCCCCGATCGAGGCGGCCACGCGGCTGTTGCAGCAGGCCCGCGAGGCCGGCGCGCATGCGCTCGTGCTGAACGACGTCGCGCTCGACGGCGCGGCGATGACTGCGCTCGGGCAGGCCCTGAGCCGCGACCGCCTGAAGCCGCGCGTGCTGTCCTCCTACATGCGCGCCAGCCTCGATGCCACGCAGGATGCCGAAACGCTGCTGCGCGAGGCGCTTGGCACCAAGAAACTCAAGGAGCTGCGCCGTCAGCGCCACCGGCTCGAAGCGCACGGCCCTGTGACGTTCGACGTCGCGCGCCGGCCAGATGAGATCGGGCCCGCGCTCGAGACCTTCCTGCAGCTCGAAGCGAGCGGCTGGAAAGGCAAGCGCGGCACCGCCCTGGTCCAGCATGATGGCGATGCGACCTTCATCCGCCGCGCCGTGCCGGCGCTGGCGGAGACCGCGCAGTGCGAGATCATCACGCTGCGCGCCGGGACGACGGCGGTCGCCGCCGGCATCGTGTTGCGCCATCAGGATCGCGCCTTCTTCTTCAAGCTCGGCATCGACGAGCGCTTTGCGAAATATTCGCCGGGCGTGCAGCTCACGCTCGAGCTTACCCGCCATCTCTGTGCCGATCCCGCCATCGCCAGCGCGGATTCGACCGCGAGCGCCGACCATCCCATGATCAACCCGATCTGGCGCGGACGTTTTGCGGTCGGCGACGTGCTGATCCCGCTGCGGCGGCACGATCCAATCGTAGCGATGGTTCACGGAGCGTTGCTCGGCGTCAACGCCGCACACGAGGCCGCACGCGGCGTGGTTCGCCGGCTCCGCAAATGAGCGACGCTACTCCGCCGCCTGCGCGTTGATCTCCGCCGAGACCTGGCGGATGGCGCGCGCGAGCAGGTTCGGATCCTGCGCGCCGGAGACGGCATATTTCTGCGCGAACACATAGGTCGGAACGCCGGAGATGCCCTTCTCGGCGGCTTCCTGAGCGTCGGCCGAAACGCGCGCGACGTCTTCGTCGGTGGCAAGGCGCTTGCGCACGTCGTCGGCATCGAGGCCGACATCGGCGGCCGCCTGCACCAGCACGTCGACGTCGGTGAGATCGCCGCCGTCGCGGAAATACAGCTCCATCAGGCGCTGCTTCATCTCGGGCGCCTTGCCGATCGCCTCCGCCCACAGGATCAGGCGATGGCAGTCGGTGGTGTTGGGCTGGCGCGCCACCAGCTCCGGCTTGTAGACGAGCCCCTCCTCGCTCGCGGCCGCAACGACGCGCCCCGCAATGCCCTTATAGGCCTCGACCGAGCCGAACTTCTGGGTGAGATAGGCCTCGCGGCTGATGCCCTCGCGCGGCACCCAGGGATTGAGGAAGAAGGGGCGGAAATTGAGCTTGACGGGGACATCAGGCACCAGCGCCAGCGCGCTCTCGATCCGGTGTTTGCCGATATAGCACCAGGGGCACACCACGTCGGAGACGACGTCGATCTGGAGCGGTTTCAGCGTGCTCATGTCAGGCGCCTCCTTCGGGCAGGTCAAGGGTTCGTCGGAAGATAAGCCGAACCCGCTCCGAGGCAAGGGCGCTAAGTCATGGCTGCTGCCATCTGCCTGAGCCGCTCGGCGGTGCGCTCGTCGGCCGGGAAGAAGGTTTCCAGCGCCAGCTCCGACAAGGTGATGTCCACGGGCGTGCCGAACACCATGGTGGTGGAGAAGAAACTCAGGATATCGCCCCCGTGGCGCAGCTTGAAGGGGATCGCGACGTTGTCGCTCGACAGCGGCCCCGCGCGCGCCGGAATCGGATAGCTCTTGAGATCGCCATAGAGCTTGATCAGCTCGGGATCGGCGGTCGCCTCGCATTGCCGGTGCAGCCGCTCCAAGAGATGCCCGCACCATTCGGCGAGATTGACCGTGCGCGGCGCCAGCGCCTCCGGATGGAAAGCGAGCCTGAGCACGTTGAAGGGCTGGCCGAGCAGATGCTGCGGAATGCCGTCGAGCAGTGGCGCCACCATGCGGTTGGCCGAGACCAGGTTCCAGTGCCGGTCCACCGCGAGCGCGGGATTGGGCTCATGCGCCTTCAGCACGAGGTCGATTGCCTGGCGGGCTGATTTCAAGGCGGGATCCTCCAGCGGACGCTGCTGGAACGCCGGCGCGTAGCCGGCCGCAACCAGCAGCACGTTGCGTTCGCGCAAGGGCACGTCGAGACGTTCGGCGAGCCTGAGCACCATGTCGCGCGACGGAGCGGCGCGGCCGGTCTCGACGAAACTTAAGTGCCGCGCCGAAATCTCGGCCTCGCCCGCGAGATCGAGCTGACTCATGCGGCGGCGCTGCCGCCATTCGCGCAAATGGTCGCCGATATGGACCGGCTGGCTGCGTTCGGACCGTGCCGTGGATGCATGTGCGTTCATGCCCGGAAACCTATCACGCAGATTTCGGCCCTTCCATTACCCGCGAGGTAATCGAATTGGCCCGCGGGCCGGCGCATCTTCGGTTGCAACAGGAGATGACCATGATCGCGCTGCTGCTCTACCGGACCGTCGCCGACCACCTTGTTCCCTGGGCCATGACGCTCGCGACCCGCATGCTGGCGCGCAGCCTCAACATGCCCGAGCCGCTGGTGCATTCGACCGGCGATTACGTGGTCGCGCAGGTCATCGCCTTCGAGCACGACGTTGCCAGGAGCCTCTGTCCGTTCCGCCTTGCCCGTGTCCTGCGCGCATGGTGGCGCGGACGGCATTGAATCCCACCCCCAGCCCAACCAAGGAGACTTACGATGATCGACGCATCCGCCTTCCTCCGCCGCGCCCTGCTCGCCGATGCCGTCTTCAGCGGCGTTGCCGCCCTCGGCTTCGCCTTCGGTGCGAGCGCTTTCGCATCGCTCTTCAACCTGCCGGAAGCGTTGCTGCGCGAAACCGGCCTGTTCCTGATCGCCTACACCGCCCTGGTCGGCTGGCTCGCCTCGCGCGCCTCGGTGTCGAAGGCGCTGGTGCTGCTGGTCGTGGTCGGCAATGCGGCCTGGACGGTCGGAAGCATCGCGCTGCTGTTCTCCGGCGCGGTGTCGCCGAACATCGCCGGCGAGCTCATGGTCGTCGCCCAGGCGATCGCCACCGGCGTGTTTGCGGAGCTGCAATATGTGGGATTGCGGAAGAGCGGGAGTGTCGTCACAGCGTGACGATCTCGTGTCCCGGACGCGCTGCAGCGCTCTTGCGCTGCTGCGCAGAGCCGGGACCCATGCCACACGGATCGCTCGCGGATACATGGGCCCCGGCTCTGCAGCGCATCGCAGAAGAAGCGCTGCGCTGCGTCCGGGGCACGAGAGCACCCGCGTGGCGCTCGCTCTCCCCACGTCATTGCGAGCGTAGCGAAGCAATCCAGACTGCCTCTGTGGAATCAGTCTGGATTGCTTCGTCGCAAGCGCTCCTCGCAATGACGGAGCAAGGTGCATCGTCGGTCATCTTGCCACTCTCAGTTCAACTTACAGGCGCGCCATTCCATTCTCGCGGCGGATTTCGCCCGAGCTTTGCTGCCGTCTTGCGCCCGTCGATTGCCAAAGGGCGCAGGGAAGGCCGGGCGCCGGCGGCACCCGCAGGTCCGTGGGCGTCAAGAACGCACACGGGGTGGACCACAGG
>NZ_LFJB01000091.1:0-18591 GCF_006658625.1 Bradyrhizobium sp. UNPF46 | reverse complement strand
ACACCGGTTCGCGTGAAGAAAACGCGTCAAAACAAGAATCTAGAGCTTCGGTTCTGATTCAATCAGAACCGAAAATGCTCTAGCGTGCATGCAGCAGCGCCAGCAGCACGACGACGGCGCAGGCGAGCACGGCCGAGGTCAGCTTCCAGAACATCAGCGGGCTGCGCTCCAGGAGGGGCGTGATCCGCGTGTCGAGATAGGCCGGATTGGGCGTGCGCAGCTCGTAGACGAATTCCGACAGATCTTCGTGCCGCTTGTACGGATCGGGATGCAGCGCGCGCCGGAGCGCGCCGTCGACCCAGGCCGGCACGTTACGGTCGTCGTCTACGGAGCGATATTTGAGCCGCCGTACGTCCGCCTTGCGCCGGATCCTGGCGATCTGGGTGCCATAAGGAAGCTTTCCCGTCAGCATCTGGTAGCAGATCACCGCCAGCGAGAACATGTCGGAGCGCGGCGAGCCGCCTTGCCCGAGAAAGTATTCAGGCGCCGTATACTGGACCGTGCCCAGGATCTCGTCGGCCTGGTCCGGCGGCGCCGCCTCCGCGACGCCGGCAACCCTGACCGATCCGAAGTCGATGATCTTCGCGGTGCCGGTCTTGTCGATCAGGATGTTGTCGGGCCTGAGGTCCTGATGCAGCATCTCCATGCGGTGGAAGGCGCGCAGGCCCGCGGCGATCTGCTCGATGAGGCCCCGCACGGTTTCGAGATCCGGGCGCGGATTGTCGGTCATCCACTGCCTCAAGGTCTGGCCTTCGACGAATTCGGTCGCGACATAGAGATAGCCGCGCCGCCGCGACTGTGACAGCGGCTTCAGAACGTGCGGGCTGTCGATCCGGCGTGCGATCCACTCCTCCATCAGGAAGCGCTTGAGATAGGCGGCATTGTCGCGCAAATCGATCGATGGCAGCTTGAGCGCGACCGGCTGCTCGGTCTCGGTGTCGACGGCAAGATAGATGTGACTGCGGCTGCTGCCGTGGATCTCGCGGACGATCCGGTAGCCGTCGAACAGCGCCCGCGGCTCCGGCAGCGGGGGAAGCGGCAACTCCGAGGTCTGGTTGAAGATGCCGGCCGGCTCGCGCTGCGGCACCGCGTCGATGCGAATGATCTGGACGGTGATGTTGTCGTCGCTGCCGCGCCGGTAGGCTTCCTCGACGATCGCCTTTGCCGCCCCGTCGAGCTCGGCGGCATGCTCGGTCAGCGCGCCGGTGATGAAACGCGCGTCGACGAACTCATAGGCGCCGTCGGTCGCCAGCAGGAAGGTGTCGCCGGCTTCGACCTCGAATGCCTGGTAGTCGATCTCGAGCTGCGGGTTGATGCCGAGCGCGCGGCCGAGATAGGTCTGCTCGGACGAGACGATGATGCGGTGATCGTCGGTCAGCTGCTCCAGCGCCTTGCCCGCGACGCGGTAGATGCGGCAGTCGCCGACATGGAAGATGTGCGCGGTGGTCGCCTTGATGACCATGGCGCTGAGGGTACAGACATAGCCCTTGTCGCGGTCATAGGCATATTGGCTCTTGCGCGTCTGCGCATGAAGCCAGGAATTGGTGGCATCCAGCACGCGGCGGGCGGAGGTCTTCACCGTCCAGGATTCCGACGTGCAGTAGTAATCCATCAGGAAGCTCTTGACCGCCGACTCGCTGGCGATCTGGCTCACGCTGCTAGAGGAGATGCCGTCGGCGAGGACCGCCGCGATGCCCTTCAGGCCGAGCAGCGGCTCCTCGGGAATGAGGACGCCGTGAAAGTCCTGGTTGACGGGCTTGCGACCCTTGTCGGAGTGCTGGCCGACCGAAATCAGAAGTCCGCGGGTCATCGTCATCACCAGGGGAGGGGAGCCTCACCCTGCTCGGGCGAGGCTCACCTGTCGAGACGTTTCGCTCAGGCGACGACGCGGGGCTTCGCCGCCTTGTCGATCTGGCGCTTCGGCAGGGTCATGACGTGCGTGGCGTAGAGCGTCATACCGGTGAAGGCGAGGCCGCCGACGAGGTTGCCGAGCACGGTCGGGATCTCGTTCCAGATCAGATAATCCATGATCGAGAACTTTGCGTGCAGCATCAGGCCCGACGGGAACAGGAACATGTTCACGACGGAATGCTCGAACACCATGTAGAAGAACACCAGGATCGGCATCCACATCGCGATGACCTTGCCCGGGACGGAGGTCGAGATCATGGCGCCGACGACGCCGGTCGAGACCATCCAGTTGCAGAGCATTCCGCGCATGAACAGCGTCGCCATGCCGGCCGCACCATGCGCGGCATAACCGAGCGTTCGGCCCTCGCCGATGTTGCCGATCGCCGCGCCGACCTTGTCGGGCGCCTGCGTGAAGCCGAACGTCGTGACGAAGGCCATCATGAAGGCCACCGTGAAGGCGCCGGCGAAGTTGCCGACGAAGACCAAGCCCCAATTGCGCAGCACGCCGCCGAAGGTGACGCCGGGACGCTTGTCGATCAAGGCGAGCGGCGAGAGCACGAACACGCCGGTCAGGAGGTCGAAGCCCAGCAAATAGAGCATGACGAAGCCGACCGGGAACAGCAGCGCGCCGACCAGCGGCTGGCCGGTGTTGACGTTGATCGTGACGGCGAACCAGGCCGCCAGTGCCAGGATGGCGCCGGCCATGTAGGCGCGGATGATGGTATCCCGGGTGGACATGAAGATCTTGGACTCGCCTGCATCCACCATCTTGGTGACGAATTCCGAAGGCGCGAGATACGACATCAATGGTTCCTTTGCTTCGTAAGTGAGACCGACACGCCCCTGGCGAGAGCGCGGCTGAACATCATGGGTCGTGCGGGCTGGTTGCCGCACACGAGGGCTATGGGAGGTCTGGAAGCCTTGGGAATCGCGTCACGACGACTGAGCCGAGGAGGGCCGCGAAGCAGTTGAGCTTCCGGTTTGCAGCCGCCAGAGGCTGCAATAATGCGGCAAACCGCAGTCTTCGTTGACGCAGAAGGAAATGCAAGTTGCGTGCCGTAGCGGAGAGGCTGAAAGATCAAGCAATATCAATCGGATGGTACCTGCTGCGATCCTGCTTTGGCGCATCTTGCCGCCTTTTGCTTGAGCGCCTGCACAACGTTTGTGCGTCGCACAATTGTTGAGCAGACCGCAAATTCCGCGTGCGGAATGGATCTGCGGTAGTCTGGCGCGATAACCGCAAGCATTTGATTAATCGTCGTTTTTGACGGAGGCGCGCTTGGCATGAAGCTTGAATGGTTCCAGGCCGACGCCATTGAAGCCGTCCCGCGAGACTTCTCATCCGATTTGCTGACGCCACCCGAACGGGGGTCTCCCCGTCGCGCGTTCGCATGCGCCCTTTTCGGGCGTCACGGACGGACGGGCTGCTCGTGCGCACTGACGCAATCATTCGCAACGACGCAAAGGACGACACCGCCTATGACCAAGCGCATTCGCCGGCCCTCCGAGACTGGCCTCAGCCGCCGTCAATTGTTGAAAGCCGCCGGCTCTACCGCGGCCCTTCTCGCCGCCGCCAAGCTGAATTTCCCCGCCGGCGCCTTCGCGCAGGATGCAGGTCCCGAGGTCAAGGGCGCCAAGCTCGGCTTCATCGCGCTCAGCGATGCCGGCCCATTGTTCGTCGCCAAGGACAAGGGCCTGTTCGCCAAATACGGCATGCCTGACACTGACGTGCAGAAGCAGGCGTCGTGGGGCACCACGCGTGACAACCTCGTGCTCGGCTCGGAAGGCAACGGCATCGACGGCGCGCACATCCTCACCCCGATGCCGTACCTGATCTCGGCCGGCAAGGTGACGCAGAACAACCAGCCGACGCCGATGTACATCCTGGCGCGGCTCAATCTCGACAGCCAGTGCATCTCGGTCGCCAACGAATATGCCGACCTCAAGCTCGGTGTCGATGCTTCGCCGTTCAAGGCGGCGCTGGAGAAGAAGAAGGCCTCGGGCAAGGCGGTGAAGGCCGCGATGACTTTCCCGGGCGGCACCCACGACCTCTGGATTCGTTATTGGCTCGCCGCCGGCGGCATCGATCCCGACAAGGACATCGAGACCATCGTGGTGCCGCCGCCGCAGATGGTGGCCAACATGAAGGTCGGCACCATGGACTGCTTCTGCGTCGGCGAGCCCTGGAACCTGCAGCTGATCCATCAGAAGATCGGCTATACCGCGGTCACCACCGGCGAACTCTGGAACAAGCATCCCGAAAAATCCTTCGGCATGCGCGCCGCCTTCGTCGACAAATATCCGAAGGCTGCCAAGGCGCTCCTGATGGCCGTGATGGAAGCCCAGCAGTGGGCGGACAAGGCCGAGAACAAGGCCGAGCTCGCCGCCATCATGGGCAAGCGACAGTGGATGAACTGCCCGGTCGAGGACGTGCTCGATCGCACCGCGGGCAAGTTCGATTACGGCATCCCCGGCAAGGTGGTCGAGAACTCGCCGCATGTCATGAAGTACTGGCGCGATCACGCCTCCTATCCGTTCCAGAGCCACGACCTCTGGTTCCTCACCGAGGACATCCGCTGGGGCAAATACGAGGCGAATTTCGACACCAAGGCGCTGATCGCCAAGGTCAACCGCGAGGATATGTGGCGCGATGCGGCCAAGACGCTCGGCGTTGCGGCTGCCGAGATTCCGACCTCGATCTCGCGCGGCAAGGAGACCTTCTTCGACGGCAAGGTGTTCGATCCCGAAAATCCGGCGGCCTATCTGAAGTCGCTCGCGATCAAGCGCGTCGAAGTCTGATGCAGCCCTGCGGCCGCCCGCGAGGCGGCCGCTTCGTCTTGGGAAGCCGGAGAGATATTGCGATGAACATGCCTGCCACGAAGATTGAGGTTGAGACCGCGACGCCTGCGGCCAGCGCCGCGCCGGTCGTCGCGATGACGCCGAAGCGCCCGCCGCGCAGCGAGGCTTACGCGCGCATGGCAAGGGAGACCGCGGTGCGCGTGATCCCGCCGCTGGTCGTGATCGCGCTGCTGACACTCGTCTGGGAGCTGGTCTGCCGCCGCGCCGGCTCGGCGCTGCCGCCGCCGTCAAAAGTGTTCAAGGACACCAAGGAGCTGATCCTCGATCCGTTCTTCGATCATGGCGGCATCGACAAGGGGCTGTTCTGGCATCTCTCCGCCAGTCTTCAGCGCGTGGCGCTGGGCTATTCGCTCTCGGCGATCGCCGGCATCGCGCTCGGCGTGCTGGTCGGGCAGTCGGTCTGGGCGATGCGCGGACTCGATCCGCTGTTCCAGGTGCTGCGCACCATTCCGCCGCTGGCCTGGCTACCGCTGTCGCTCGCCGCGTTCCGCGACGGCCAGCCCTCGGCGATCTTCGTCATCTTCATCACCTCGATCTGGCCGATCATCATCAACACCGCGGTCGGCATCCGCAACATCCCACAGGACTATCGCAACGTCGCCGCGGTGGTGCAGCTCAATCCGCTCGAATTCTTCTCCAAGATCATGATCCCGGCGGCCGCGCCCTACATCTTCACCGGCCTTCGCATCGGCATCGGCCTGTCGTGGCTCGCCATCGTCGCCGCGGAAATGCTGATCGGCGGCGTCGGCATCGGCTTCTTCATCTGGGACGCCTGGAACTCTTCGCACATCAGCGAGATCATCCTGGCGCTGTTCTATGTCGGCATCGTCGGCTTCGTGCTCGACCGCCTGATTGCGGGCCTCGGCAAGTTCGTCACCCGCGGCACCGCGACAAGCTAAGGGGAAGGGACACATGACCGCCTATCTGAAGCTCGACCACATCGACAAGATCTTCACCCGCGGCGCCGCCACCACGGAGGTGCTGAAGGACATCAACCTGACCATCGAGAAGGGGCAATACGTCTCGATCATCGGCCATTCCGGCTGCGGCAAGTCGACCCTGCTCAACATCATCGCAGGGCTGACGGGCGCCACCACCGGCGGCGTGCTGCTGGAGAACCGCGAGGTGAACTCGCCGGGGCCCGACCGCGCCGTGGTGTTCCAGAACCACAGCTTGTTGCCGTGGCTCACCGTCTACGAAAACGTCAAGCTCGGCGTCGACAAGGTCTTCAGCAAGACCAAGACGAGGGCCGAGCGCGACGCCTGGGTGATGCACAATCTCAACCTTGTGCAGATGGCCCATGCCCGGGACAAGCGTCCTAACGAAATCTCCGGCGGCATGAAGCAACGCGTCGGCATCGCCCGGGCGCTGGCCATGGAGCCGAAGGTGCTGCTGCTGGACGAGCCGTTCGGCGCGCTCGACGCGCTGACGCGCGCGCATCTGCAGGACTCCGTGATGGCGCTGCATCAGAAGCTCGGCAACACCATCCTGATGATCACCCACGACGTCGACGAGGCCGTGCTGCTGTCCGACCGCATCGTGATGATGACCAACGGGCCGAGCGCGCGCATCGGCGAGGTGCTGGAGGTGCCGCTCGCGCGTCCGCGCAAACGGCTCGAGCTCGCCACCAACACCACATATCTGAAGTGCCGCCAGCGCGTGCTCGAATTCCTCTACGAGCGTCATCGCTTCGTTGAGGCCGCGTAAACCAGGCGTTAACGCGAGGAATAGCTGCGCTCAAATAATCGACATCTCGCTCAATCCTTGTGCGTCGCACAAGGATTGAGCGAATCGCAAATTAAGCGTGCGAGAAAGCCCTGCAACAATTTCGGTCAATGCGAATAACGTCCTGAAATCCCTGAATTTCCAGCGTGCGCGCAATTGGCACGGAAATTGAAACGTCTTTGCGCGACGCCAACGACGACGTCCCTCAACATCATCAATCAGCATCGTGAACTCGCCACCGGGGTGATGCCTCGGAGCGCGCCTCCTTGTCTGGAGGCAGAGCCTGCAACGACGCAGCGGTGAGCCTGGAAGGGATACTCAATGACGAAGAATCCTACTTGGATTTCAGACTGGCGCCCCGAAGATGAGGCGTTCTGGAATGCGGGCGGCAAGACCATCGCCCGACGCAACCTGATCTGGTCGATCGTAGCCGAACATATCGGCTTCTCGGTCTGGCTGATCTGGAGCATCGTCACCACCAAGCTGCCGCAGGCGGGCTTCCACTACACTACCGACCAGCTGTTCCAGCTCGTCGCGGTGCCGGGCCTGATCGGCGCCTTCATGCGCTTTCCCTACACTTTTGCGGTGACCACCTTCGGCGGCCGCAACTGGACCATCTTCAGTGCGGCGATCCTGTTCATTCCGACGCTGTCGCTGGCCTATTTCGTGGGCCAGCCCGATACGCCGTTCTGGCTGATGCTGCTGATCGCCTCGACCGCGGGTCTCGGCGGCGGCAACTTCGCCTCCAGCATGACCAACATCTCCTTCTTCTTCCCCGACAGGATGAAGGGATGGGCGCTCGGCCTGAACGCCGCCGGCGGCAATATCGGCGTCTCCAGCGTGCAGCTGCTGACCCCGATCCTGATGACGCTCGCCGTCTTCAACCTTTTCCAGGCCACGCCCGTCGACGGCGTCTTCCTGCAGAACGCCGGCCTGATGTGGGTGCTGCCGATCGCGATCGCGGTGTTCGGCGCCGTGTTCTTCATGAACAATCTCACCACGGCGAAATCGTCGGTCCGGAACCAGCTTGCCATCGTCAAGCGCAAGCACACCTGGATCATGGCCTACCTCTATATCGGCACGTTCGGATCCTTCATCGGCTACTCCGCGGCGTTTCCGCTGCTGATCAAGACGCAGTTCCCGTCGGTGACGATCTCGATCGCGTTCCTCGGACCGCTCGTCGGTTCGCTATCGCGACCGCTCGGTGGCTGGCTCGCCGACAGGATCGGCGGCTCCATCCTCACCTTCTGGAACTTCATCGCGATGGCGGCGGCGACGGTCGGCGTGCTCTACTTCGTCGGGCACAAGGACTTCATCGGCTTCCTGTCGATGTTCCTGATCCTGTTCGTGACGACGGGCATCGGCAACGGCTCGACCTACCGCATGATCCCTTCGATCTTCCGCGAAGAAAACCTGTTCAAGGTGCGCGGCAAGGGCGATGCGGCGCGCGCGGTTGCGCTGAAGACGGCGAGCATCGAGAGCGGTGCGGCGGTTGGTTTCATCGGCGCGATCGGCGCCGTCGGCGGCTACCTGATCCCGACCGGTTTCGGCAAGTCGATCGCCTTGACCGGCGGCCCGCAGCTCGCGCTCGCGATCTATCTCGGCTTCTACGCCTCCTGCCTCGCTCTGACCTGGTGGTTCTATCTGCGTCGCAGTCCGCAGGGCGAAGGCGCCTCAAGCCTTGCTGAAGCAAGGGTCTGACACTTGGCGCAAGTTACTTGGCACGAATGTCGCTTCTCCCCGTACGCGGGGAGAAGACTCTCTGATGACGTTTGACCCATGAACCTTGTTCGCAACGGCGCGCACCAAGGCAAACCGAGACAGACAGGAGCACATCATGACGCCCGAACAGATCACCCTCATCCAGCAGAGCTTCGCCAAGGTCGCACCGATATCGGAGCAGGCCGCGGTGCTGTTCTACGATCGCTTGTTCGAGGTGGCGCCGTCCGTGCGCGCCATGTTTCCCGAGGACATGACCGAGCAGCGCAAGAAGTTGATGGGCATGCTCGCTGCCGTCGTGGGCGGCCTGTCGAACCTCGATACGATTCTTCCGGCGGCCTCCGCACTCGCCAAGCGTCACGTCGCCTATGGCGCGATGGCCGAGCACTATCCCGTGGTCGGCGCGACGCTGCTGTGGACCCTGGAGAAGGGTCTCGGCGAGGCGTGGACGCCCGAACTGGCAAAGGCCTGGACCGACGCTTACGGCGTGCTGTCCGGCTACATGATGTCCGAAGCCTACGGCGCACGGCCGCAGGCCGCTGAATAGGAGATGCCTCGTGAGTGAACCGCTGGTCATCGTCGGTAACGGTATGGCAGCCGCGCGTCTGGTCGACGAGCTCGCCAAGACCGCGCTCGGCCGCTACGCGGTCGCCGTCATCGGTGAAGAGCCGCGGCTCGCTTACAATCGCGTGCTGCTCTCATCCGTGCTGGCCGGCGAGACCGGCTCGCACGAGATCGAGCTGCGGCCGGCGGACTGGTGGCGCCATCGCGGCGTCACCGTCCGCTACGGCTATCGCGTCACCGAAATCGATGTCGGCCGCCGTGAGCTGAAGATCGAGGGCGAGGAGAGCATGGAATATTCCAAGCTCGTGCTCGCGACCGGCTCGACGCCGCTGCGGCTCAACGTGCCCGGCGCCGATCTCGCCGGCGTTCACACCTTCCGCGACACCCGCGACGTCGATCTCTTGCTGACGCTCGCCGCGGCGAAGAAGCGCGTCGTCGTGGTCGGCGGCGGCCTGCTCGGACTTGAAGCAGCCTATGGCCTCGCCAAGGCCGGCGCGCCCGTCACGCTGCTGCATCTGATGGACCGGCTGATGGAGCGTCAGCTCGACGCGCCCGCGGCCGACCTGCTCAAGACGCTGGTCGAGCGCAAGGGCATCCGCATCCTGCTCAACGCCTCCACCGCCCGCATCCATGGCGATGGTCACGTCGAGGCCGTAGAGCTTGCGGACGGCAGCCGCATCGAGGCCGATGCGGTGATCTTCGCTGCCGGCATCAAGCCGAACGTCGCGCTGGCGAAGGAGGCCGGGATTGCGGTCAACCGCGGCGTCGTCGTCAGCGACGTGATGCAAACCTCCTCGCCCGACATCTTCGCACTCGGTGAATGCGCCGAGCATCGAGGCACCTGCTATGGTCTGGTCGAGCCTGCCTACGAGCAGGCGCGGGCGTTGGCGCGGCATCTGGCCGGCCGGCCCGCCGCCTATCAGGGCAGTGTGGTCTCGACCAACCTCAAGGTCTCCGGCGTCAGCGTGTTCTCCGCCGGCGACTTCATGGGCGGCGAGGGCAGCGAGAGCCTGGTGCTGACCGATCGCAGGCGCGGCACCTACAAGAAGCTCGTGATCACTGACGGCCGGCTCACCGGCGCGGTGCTGATCGGCGATACGATCGATGCGCTCTGGTATCTCGAGCTGATCCGCACTCGCGACAAGGTGGCGGCGATCCGCGCCGACATGATGTTCGGCCGCGCGCTTGCGCTGCCTTCGAAAGCGGCTTGATATGACGGCAATCGATCCAGACCTCCGTGCCACCCGAACGGCATGCCCCTATTGCGGCGTCGGTTGCGGCGTGCTGGCGACACCCGACGGCAAGGGCGGGGCCGCGATCGCGGGCGATCCCGATCATCCCGCCAATTTCGGCCGGCTGTGTTCGAAAGGCTCTGCGCTCGGCGAGACCGTTGGCCTCGAAGGACGTCTGCTCTATCCGATGATCCGCTGCAAGGGCGTGCTCGAGCGCGTGGCCTGGAGCGATGCGCTGGATCACGTCGCCCATCGCATGCAGCACATCGTGGCCCGCGACGGCGCCGATGCGATCGCGTTCTATCTCTCCGGCCAGCTGTTGACGGAAGACTATTACGTCGCCAACAAGCTGATGAAGGGCTTTGTCGGTACGGCCAACGTCGACACCAATTCGCGGCTCTGCATGTCGTCCTCGGTCGCCGGCCATCGCCGTGCCTTCGGCTCGGATACCGTGCCCGGTTGCTATGAGGATCTCGATCAGGCCGATTTGCTGGTCTTCGTCGGCTCCAACGCGGCCTGGTGTCATCCGGTGCTGTTCCAGCGGATGCTGAAGAACAGGCAAGAACGCGGCGCGCGCATGATCGTGATCGATCCGCGGCGCACCGACACCGCTGAAGACGTCGACCTTTTCCTCGGCCTCAAGCCCGGCACCGACACCGCACTGTTCTCCGGCCTGTTCGTCCATCTCGTCGACAGCGGAGCACTGGACCATGACTACATCGCGCAGAACACGTCGGGTTTCGATGACGCGCTGGCGCGTGCGCGCAATATCGCCGGCAGCGTCACTGCGACCGCGCTCGCCACCGGCCTGTCCGAGCGGGACGTCGCCGCCTTCTTCAAGATGTTCCGCGCCACCGAGAAGGTCGTCACGCTCTATTCGCAAGGGGTCAACCAGTCGGCGCAGGGCACCGACAAGGTCAACGCGATCCTGAACTGCCATCTCGCGACGGGACGCATCGGCAAGCCCGGCGCCTCGCCGTTTTCGCTCACCGGCCAACCCAACGCGATGGGCGGTCGCGAGGTCGGCGGCCTCGCCAATATGCTGGCCGCCCACATGGGCTTCACCCCGCCCGACATCGACCGCGTCAGGCGGTTCTGGAAGGCGCCGCGCATCGCCACTCATGAGGGGTTGAAGGCGGTGCAGCTGTTCGAGGCGATCAACCGCGGCGAAGTGAAAGCGCTGTGGGTGATGGGCACCAACCCCGCGGTGTCGCTGCCCGATGCGGACTTCGTGCGCGAGGCGCTGAAGAAGCTCGAGCTGTTCGTCGTCTCCGAGAACGTGCTCTCCAACGACACCGTCGAGGTCGGCCCGCATGTGCTGCTACCGGCGCTGGCCTGGGGCGAGAAGTCAGGCACGGTGACCAACTCCGAGCGCCGCATCTCGCGCCAGCGCTCGTTCCTGCCGGCGCCCGGCGAGGCCCGCCCCGATTGGTGGATCCTCAGCGAGACCGCAAAGCGTCTCGGCTTCGGCGACAGCTTCAACTATAAATCGGCCGCCGATATCTTCCGCGAGCATGCCGCGCTCTCGGCTTTCGAAAACGATGGCAGCCGTGATTTCGACATTGGCGCGCTGACCTCGCTCTCCGACGAAGGCTTCGACACCCTGAAGCCGGTGCAGTGGCCCGTGCGCGAAGGCGGGGTGCCCGGCGAGCGTTTCTTCGCGAACGGCGGGTTCTTCACCAATGACGGCAAGGGCCGCTTCGTCGCGCCGGAGGTGCCGTCGCTGCGCAGCGAGACCAGTGCCTCGCGCCCCCTCAGGCTCAACACAGGGCGCATCCGCGACCAGTGGCACACCATGACGCGCACGGGCCTCAGCCAGCGCCTTGGCGCGCATCTGCCGGAGCCTTTCGTCGAGATCCATCCCGACGACGCCGGCAAATACGGCATCGTTCATGATGGCTATGCCCGCGTCACCACCGATTACGGCCAGTGCATCCTGAAGGCCGTCGTCAGCGAGAGCCAGCAGCGCGGCACGCTGTTCGTGCCGATCCACTGGAGTGCGATGAATGCCTCGCACGGCCGCGTCGGCGCGCTGGTGCAGTCGTTCACCGATCCGTTCTCCGGGCAGCCGGAGTCCAAGGCGACGCCGGCCGCGATCGCGCCTTACGAATTCGTCTTCCGCGGCTTTGCGCTGTCGCGCAAGCAGCTCGAGCTTCCGCCGAACCTGTTGTGGACCCGCGTCACCGTCGCCGGTGGCTTCGGCTATCTCTTTGCCGACAATGCGGACCTTTCACGTTGGCCGGCCTGGCTCGCGAGTGTCGCCGGCGAGGACGTTGCGGACTACCGCGATCTCGGCGGTGGCGTCTATCGTGCGGCCTCGTTCGTGGGCGATCGCATCGAGACCTGCCTGTTCGTCGGTCCCGCGCATGACGCCGGCGACTGGGAGGTGGTGAAGAGCCTGTTCGTCGCAGACCACGTCACCGACGATCAGCGTCGCATGCTGCTGTCGGGCAAATCCAGCGAGGGCGCCGCGTCGACCGGCCCGATCGTCTGCGCCTGCTTCGGCGTCGGCCGCGGAACCATCTGCGACACCATCGCGGCCGGCGCACGCACCGCCGCCGAGATCGGCGCCAAGCTCAAGGCCGGCACCAATTGCGGGTCGTGCATCCCGGAGCTGAAGCGGTTGATTGCGACGACGGACCTGCCGGCGAGGCAGTCGAAGGTCGCGAGCGCGGTGGGATAGAGATCCCGCCGTCGCCGACTCACGATAGCGCGAAGCAAATCAGCCGTGCTGTCGGCCGCGAATCCGGAATGTGGCTTGGGTTGTTGAAGCGGCGCGATTTCCCGCACTTCAGTGGGCTATCCAACGGTCGTGATACATTCTGACGCAGCCGCGCCGTCTCCTCGTTTCTCGTTCCTTCTTGCAAGTTGATGCGTCATCGCTCAACTTAAGCGCGATTTCTGCAAATCGATTTAACGCAATCCCGGATTGCCGGGTGAGCAGCGAGCTATTGGAGATGATGATGCTCCGAGGAATTGCCAACGTCCTTTCAAACCCTACGAGGCCTCGCAATTGGGCGCTGTTGGTCGGCTGCCTGCTGCCGACCCTCACCGCTTTGGGGCTGACGGTCTGCCGGGCCGACAGCCCGAGCGGAGAGCCGATCGCAATTCTGTTGGCCGCGGGCGACATCACGGGTTGCCATCAGACCGGCGACAAGCATGCCGCGATGGCAGGGCAGATCCAGAAGGAGATCGAGGCCGCGAAGGACATTCCGCTCGGTATCCTGGCCTTGGGCGATCTGGCCTATGCGGATTACAAACACCGGAAGGCGCAGCCCGGGACTTACGCGTCCTGCTTCAATAGCTTCGTCTCGACATGGGGCGTGTATAAGAACCGTATCTTTCCCGTACCGGGAAACCACGACTATTCCGACGATATTACGCCCGCCAAGAAACTCACGCCGGTGAAGCACTACCGGGAGTACTTTGGTCAGCGCATTGCGGAGCTGAAGAGCGGGGCGGGCAGTCCATCTGGAGCGGAAGACAAGAGACTCAGCTTTGTCACCCGCTTTCCCAACAGCGAGGGGTGGCTACTCGCCGGACTGAATTTTTACGGCAGTGACGTCGATCCAAAGAAGTGGCTCAAGGAACAGCTTTCGGCATCAACGGCTCGTTGCGTACTAGTCTTTACGCATCCGTTCTTCGCGAGTTCAGGTGAGCATGGAAAGGGGAAGGCCTATGAGCCGATCGCGCAGCTCATGCCGATCTTGTACGAACAGGGTGCGACGATCCTGGTTTCCGGGCACGACCATCACCTCGAGCAGTTTCCGAAGGTTGACGGTAAGGGGAAGGTTGACGCCAGCAAAGGTGTGCGCTCGTTCGTCGTCGGCACCGGGGGCGCGACGTTGTATTCCACCTATGTCAAGCATCCACTGAGCGAGCGCTTTGCCAACAAGAGCAGAGGATTCCTGAAGCTGATCCTTTATCGCGATGGCTACAAATGGTCGTTCGTTGCTGTTGACGGACCGCAGGTCGAGTTGCCTGTCGGCGAAGAGAGCTGCAATCGCAAGCCGCCAGCCTGAGTTTAGCGGACATCGTTGGAGTAGGCTTGCGCGGGCCATGGTCATGGAATCCTTGAAGTGCAGCTGCAAAGGTGCGAGGGATCGCTGCGCTGCTCCGATCTGTCTGCCTCGACGCCCGCCGGATCGTGGCTTAAGCTGACGCGCGCTCCGTTCTTTAAGGGGAACAGTCACGACAACAATGATGTACCTGGAAACGCCGCCGCGCCTTATCGAAACCAAGCTCTTCTCCGCCATGCCCGACAAGTTCCGCCGCAAGGGCGTGCGGACCGATTGGGCCGATGCCAATCGGCCGAATCTGCCGACAGACAGCTTCATCGAGGGACCATCCTTCGACGGGGACGGTAATCTCTACATCGTCGACATTCCGTTCGGCCGCATCTTCCGCATCGCGCCGGACGGTGAATGGTCGCAGGTCGCCGAGTATGAGGGATGGCCGAACGGCCTGAAGATCGCATCCGACGGCCGCATCCTGGTCGCCGATTACATGCATGGCATCATGGAGCTCGACGCCAAAGCCGGCCGCGTCATGCCGGTGTTGACCTCGCGCAATTCGGAATCGTTTCGAGGCTGCAACGATCTGCATCTTGCGTCCAATGGCGACATCTATTTCACCGATCAGGGGCAGACCGGCTTGCATGATCCGAGTGGCCGGGTCTATCGGCTGGCATTGAACGGCCGGCTCGATTGCCTCCTTGATACCGGCATCAGTCCGAACGGCCTGGTGCTCGACCCAACCGAAACCGTGCTGTTCGTCGCCATGACCCGCGACAATGCAGTGTGGCGACTGCCATTCATGAAGGACGGCAGTGTGTCCAAGGTCGGCCGCTTCTGCTCGCTGTTCGGCACCAGCGGACCCGATGGCATGACGATGGACGCCAAGGGCCGACTGTTCGTCGGCCACGCCTCGCTCGGCCACGTCTTCGTGTTCGCTCCCAACGGCGAATTGATCGCGCGAATCAAATCGTGCGCGGGACCGAATTGCACCAATGTCGCGATCGGTGGCGCCAACAAGGATCGTCTCTATGTCACGGAGTCGTCGACCGGCAGCGTGCTGGTGGCGGATATCGGCGGACTGTGAGCTCTAACATGAACACAAACTCTTTCGGCAAAACCGGCGCCAGCGTCTCCGTGATCGGGCAGGGCACCTGGTATCTCGACCACGGCGACCGCAAGCGCGCGATTGCCGCGCTTCAGCGCGGGCTCGATCTCGGCATGACGCATATCGACACTGCCGAGATGTATGGCGATGCGGAGCTCGTCATTGCCGACGCCATCGCGGGCCGTCGCGACGAGGCGTTCCTGGTTTCCAAGGTGCTGCCGAGCAACGCCTCGCGCCGCGGAACCATCACCGCCTGCGAGCGCTCGCTGAAGCGGCTGAAGACGGATCGTCTCGACTGCTATCTCCTGCACTGGCGCGGTTCCTATCCGTTGGAAGACACGGTCGCTGCGTTCGAGGACCTCGTGACGGCAGGGAAGATCAAATCATGGGGTGTTTCCAATTTCGACGCCGACGACCTCGACGAGATCCTCGATGTGGCCGGCGAAGGCCGTATCGCCTGCAATCAGGTGCTCTATCATCTGAAGGAACGCGCGATCGAGCATGCGGTGATCCCGTGGTGCGAGAAGCATGGTGTCGCCGTCGTCGCCTATTCGCCGTTCGGGCACGACGATTTTCCGGATGCGCGCAGCAAGGGCGGCGCGGTGCTTACCCGCATTGCTGAGATGCGGCGCGCGACACCGCGTCAGGTCGCGCTGAGCTTCCTCACCCGTGCGACTACGGTGTTCGCGATTCCGAAGGCCTCGTCTGCCGAACACGCCGCCGAGAATGCGGCGGCAGGTAGCCTCGTGCTGACGAAAGACGAGATTGCGGCGCTCGATGCGGCGTTTCCGCGCGGTCCGAAGCCGCGCAGTCTGCCCATGCTGTAGTGCACAAACGCTCATTATTAACGGAGCATTGACGCGCGCGGACGTCAGTGCATATCGGCATCCTGTTTTCGGAAGTTGTGAACGCGGCGCATTTGGCGTTTTTTTACAACCGTTCTCGATTCGCATTTTCCCGGGTTCCAGCCGTGACACCGCCGCCCGCCGCAGCCGCAAGGCTCGACAGTATCCCCATGCCCGTGCCGGAGAAGAAGCAGAAGGCTCGCCGCGCACCTGCGCGAGTCGACCATCCCTTCAAGGGCATCGCGCTGGTGTTGCTGTCGACGATCTTTCTCGGCTGCTCCGACACCACCGCGAAATATCTCTCGACCAGCCTGCCCTCGATCGAGATCACCTGGATTCGCTTTGTCACGTTCGCGCTGATGTTCACGCCGGTGATGCTGCCGGGTTCGCCGCTCCATGCGATGCGCACCGAGCGGCTCGGCCTGCAGCTGATGCGCGGTGCCGCGCTGCTCGGCTCCTCGCTGTTCTTCATCACCGGCCTGAGCTTCCTGCCGATCGCGGAAGCGTCCGCCACCGGCTTCGTCTCGCCGCTGTTCGTCACGGCGCTGTCGATCATCTTCCTCAGCGAGAAGGTCGGCATGCGGCGCTGGATCGCGACGGCGATCGGCCTGACCGGCGTGCTGATCATCCTGCGGCCGGGCACGAGCGCGTTTCACGCTGCCGCGTTCTTCCCGATCGTCTCGGCGTTCTGCTGGGCTGCCGCGCTGATCCTGACGCGCATGATGAGCGGGCGCGAGGCCGTGCTGACAACCATGGCCTATTCCGCGCTGACCGGCGTCGCCATCCTCTCCGTGATGGTGCCGTTCGTCTGGGTGACGCCGAGCTGGACCGCGATCGGGCTCGGCATCGTGATCGGCGTGGCCTCGACCGTCGGGCAGTGGATCATCGTGCTGGCCTATCGCTACGGCGATGCCTCGGTGCTGGCGCCGTTCTCCTACACGCAGCTGCTCTGGGTCAGCATTCTGGGCTACTTCATCTTCGGTGAGGTCCCTGACGTCTGGACCGTCGTCGGCGCCGCCTTCATCGTCGCCAGCGGTCTCTACATCGCCCATCGCGAGCGCGTCCGCCGCGCCCAGCTCCTGGTGCTGGAAGAGCGTTCCCCGAACCCCTGACGCAAGTCGCCGCGTCCCGCTTCGTGCTATCAACGGCCCCAACAACAGGGGAGGAGCCGAATGCGCGCTGCGATTTTCAGGAACGGTGAGATTATCGTGGGCCAGATGGCCGAGCCCAAGCCGGGCCCCGGCCAGGTGCTGGTCAAGACGCTCGCCTGCGGCATCTGCGGCTCCGACCTGCACGCGCGCCAGCACGCCCATCGCATGGTGGAGATGGCGAAGAAGGCCGGCCGGAAGCCGATGGACCTCACCCGCGACGTCGTGTTCGGCCATGAGTTCTGCTGCGAGATCGTCGACTACGGTCCGGGCACAGCGCGCAAGCTCAAGCCGGGCACGCGCGTCTGCTCGCTGCCGGCGCTGCTGACGCCTCAGGGCATCGAGGGCATCGGCTATTCCAACGACAATATCGGCGGCTATGCCGAGGCGATGCTGCTGAGCGAAGCTCTGCTGCTCGAGGTGCCGAACGGCCTTGCCCCGGAACACGCGGCGCTGACCGAGCCGCTCGCGGTCGGAGTCCACGCCGTGGCGAAAGCCAACATCCGTGGCGGCGAGGTGCCGCTCGTGATCGGCTGCGGCCCGGTCGGGCTCGCGGTGATCGCCGCGCTGAAGCTGAGGGGACTGCATCCCATCATCGCCGCCGACTATTCGCCGGCACGGCGCGCGCTCGCGGCCCGGCTCGGCGCCGATATCGTGGTCGATCCAAAGGCGTCGCAGCCCTATGCGACCTGGGCCGAGCACGCGCAGATGTCCGAGGCGGAGAAGGCGGCGCGGCCTCCGTTCCAGGCGATGCTGCCGGCACTGAAGCCCGCAATCATCTTCGAATGCGTCGGCGTGCCCGGCTTGTTGCAGCAGGTGTTCGAAGGCGCCCCGCGGGATGCCAAAATCGTCGTGGTCGGCGTCTGCATGGAGAACGACCGAAACGAGCCCATGCTCGGCATCATGAAAGAGCTCAACGTCCAGTACGTGCTCGGCTACACGCCGGAGGAGTTCGCGGCGTCGCTGCGCCTGATCGCGGACGGGCAGGTGGATGCCGCGGCCATGGTGACGGCCGAAGTCGGCATCGACGGCGTCGCAAAAGCCTTTACCGATCTCGCCAATCCTGAAGCCCATACCAAGATCATCGTGCAGCCCTGGCGATGATCATGTCGCTCCGATGGCGGTGCGCTCCCTCCCCCGCTTGCGGGGGAGCGCCGGGGAGAGGATATCTCCGCATCGGGAGTCCCAGCTTGGAGAGAACCCTCACCCGGCGCTCCGTGGCCAACCTCTCCCGCAGGCGGGAGAGGTTGGCCGCGCCCGTGGATGGAGCCCGGGCTACAAGCCCTTGCGTTGCCTGACGGGCAAAACACGCGAGCGGTGGGGCAAGGCCTGGCGCCAAAAATATTCCACTTTACCGAAATTCGGATATCGCGTATGTGTTGCGGCATCCCGGCCCAAGGAAGAGGGGCGTATCGCGATCGTCACGAACGCGGGCCGGGCGGCGGTGGACGCCGATGGCATCGGCGC
>NZ_LFJB01000107.1:0-18687 GCF_006658625.1 Bradyrhizobium sp. UNPF46 | reverse complement strand
GGGCCCCGCCGATGCGCGGCTGACGCTGCTAGAGGCGGGTGACGGAATCCAGCTGGCGGCCGGCCCCCAGCTTGTTGTCGAGCCATTCGAGAATGAAATCGTCGACAGCGATGAAATTCTCGACCTCGCCCAGTGGATGGGGGATGCAGTTCGGCACAACGGTCGAGCAGTCAGCTCCAGCCTGCCGATAGCCGGCTTGCAGCGCGAGCGCGTCCTCTTCCCAAACCATCGAGCGACTCCCGACGACCACGAGAAGCGGGCAAGGTATGCGACGCGACGGCTGCAGCCAATCCGGCGGTGTCGCGGCCTGCGCGACGCCACTCTTCCGGCGCAGCCATGCCCGGCGCATGATCGGTGCCGCGATGCCGCCGTCGCACACGGCGGCAGCAATCCTGCGATCCGACATGGCAAGGCGGGACGCATGACTGGCGCCCGCTCCCTCGCCATAGACTGCAATCCGTCGCGTATCGACGTCCGGGCGAGCCGCGAGATAGTCGAGCCAGCACGCAAGCATATGCTCGGCCTTGAATGGGCGACGGATGGACGCATTGCCCGCATGAACGAGCAGAAGCGACATGTTGCGGTGGCAGAAGGCCGGCGACAATCTGCTCATCATCGCGCCCAGGGTGACCCCCTCGTCGGCGATGCAGATCACGACGGGAGAACGCTCCTGATGGAGCGCCGGCCGAAACAGGCCCGTCAACGGCCCCTGATCAAGGCCGTCGATCTTCACATGCTGGATCGCCGGACCGACCTCATTCTCCAAGCCCCTCAGGCCGATATCGAGCCTGTCTGAGAGGTCGCCATCCGCGAGATCTCCCGGAGCCGACAAACTTCGCGCGACTTCGAGCGCCGTCAGCGAGCACAGCCACGCGTCCAAGGCAATCGGGGCGGACTCGTCACCGCGCGCAGATTCGGCGGATATCCGGTAGTCGTCCGCGACCCTCAACCAGTCCGAAACCCACAGATGCCTGGACGTCTCTCGCACCAAATCCGCGACGGACAGGCCATCGAAAAATTCGGACGCGCGGTGGCGCAAGCGTGCCAGATTTGCACCCGCGCCGTCGCACGAGCCGTGAGGCCAATGATCACCTTCCATGTCAGTCCCCCGACGGCGCCGTCAGCGAATACCAAGACTTGAATCATCAGGGCTTGGATTCCCGGACTTTTGCCGACTGCACTTTCAGCAGAGCGCTAGACGAAACTGCGATCGTCGAACGAGCCGGCCCGGATACGAAATCCAATCCGGCTCAACCCAATCGTCACGCTGCAGCTCCACTGCTGATAGTTGGTTAGGGCCCCACGCCATTCTGCCATTTTTGCGGTTCCGAGTTGTAGTTTTTTGCTGCAACGGAGAGATACGAATTTGGATGGCGTTTGATGCGAAGGAGGCACAAACGTCTCAGTATCCTCATGAATTTTCATGACGACCGTGTACTTGCCGCCAATCACGATCTCGCGAGAATCCGGCCGTTGTCTTCTCATCGGTCGCGACTGTCGTCGGTGACGCGAGTTGAGCTGGCGCCGCGCAACAAATGCGATCTTTTCGAATTTCTGCCGAAACGAATAGTCTCGCAGAGCCGACGGAGCATGCTCTGCTCATCCCATCCATGGATGACGGTATTCCCTGCACCGGGCGGTGCTCGCTTCTCACGCGAAGCGGGAAATCGGCGCCGGCCTTGTATGCATTATCCCAGTTGCCATCCCTGCTCACTTCGCTTTACATGCCGGCAACTCGCCCGCGGATGACGGCCGGGGCTCAAAAATCACAGATTTTGTCAAAGGGACGGAGCATGGCGCGCAACATATTGATTCTCGGGGCTTCTTACGGCTCGCTGCTCGGCACGAAGCTGCTGATGGCCGGGCACAATGTGACCCTGGTCTGCCGCGCCAAGACCGCAGAGCTGATCAACCGCGAAGGTACCGAGGTGCGCATCAAGTTGCGCGACGAGGCGGTGCACCGGGCGATCTTTTCGCGTGACCTGCCCGGCAAGCTCGACGCCGTGACGCCGGCCGATGTCGATCTCTCCCGCTACGATCTGGTCGGCCTTGCGATGCAGGAGCCGCAATACACCAACCACACGGTGCGCGTTCTCATGGTCAAGATCGCCGCGGCAAAACTGCCGTGCCTGTCGATCATGAACATGCCGCCGCTGCCTTATCTGAAGCGCATTCCGGCGCTCGCGGACATGGATCTGGAGGAGGCCTACACCAACGCCCAGGTTTGGGAGCGGTTCGAGCCCGGCCTCGTGACGCTGTGCTCGCCCGATCCGCAGGCATTCCGCCCGCCGGAAGAAGCCGCCAACGTGCTGCATGTCGGCCTACCCACCAACTTCAAGGCGTCGGTGTTCGCCGACGAGAAACACAACAAGCTGCTGCGCGAGCTGGAGGCCGACATCGACGCGGTGACGCTCGACGGCCACGACGTGCCGGTGAAGCTGAAAGTGTTCGACTCGCTGTTCGTGCCGCTGGCCAAATGGTCGATGCTGCTGACCGGCAATTACCGCTGCATCACCCCGCACGAGCCGCAGTCGATCCGCGACGCCGTCCATGGCGACCTGAAGCGCTCGCAGACGATCTACGACCATGTCGACGCGATCGCGCGCAAGCTCGGCGCCGATCCGCAGGACCAGGTGCCGTTCGCGAAATACGCCAAGGCCGCCGAGAGCCTGCTCAAGCCGTCATCGGCGGCGCGCGCGGTCGCGGGCGGCGCGCCCTTCATCGAGCGCGTCGACCTCCTGGTGAAGCTGATCTCGCATCAGCTCGGCGTGCCCAACGCCGAGATCGACCGCACGGTGGAGACCGTCGACCAGAAGCTGAACGAGAAGATCGTACAGGGCGGATCCGGCGCGCAGTAGCGGACCGGCCTCCGCACCTGCGGGCGCCGCAGCGGCTCAGGCGCTCAGGAAGGATTGAAGCCAGATCAGGCCGGTCACTGCGACAAGCGTGACCGCGCCGGTGCGCGTGATCAGCTCGGGCCGCCCGCGACGACGGGCACCATTGCCGAGCGTTGCGCCCAGTGTCACCCACAGAGCACCGGCCGTGACGATCAGAAGCGCGATCACGCCGAGCCAGGGCAGGAGATCGAACAGCCCGGCCTGAAGCGGCAGCAGCAGGAACGCGAACACCAGCGCCTTCGGATTCAGGAGCGTAGCGAGCAGCACCTGGCGGAACGTCACCACGGCGCCGTCGCGGAGCTCGCGCGCGTTGACGCGCCAGAGCATGACGGCAAGGCCGAGGATGTAGACGGTCACTGCGACGCGGAGCGCGACAGCCGCGAGCGGGATGCCGCTCACGACGGGACCGAGCGCCAGCCGCAACAGCGCGATTGCTGCGAGATAGCCGCACAGCTCCGCCGCCAGCAGATGAAGCGAGCGGGAGACACCGACCCCTGCCCCCGATGTCGCAAGCAAGGTGTTGGTCGGTCCCGGCATGGCGAGAAGGAAGCAGGTCGCCGTGAAGAAGGTCAGCAAGTCCATGCTGCCGGCTAGCAGGTGCCGTGCCGACGGGCCTTGATCTGTGTCATTCCACGCGCGGGCGCGGTTCGCGCAGCACCGACGCATCGCAATCCCATCGATCGAGCAAGCGGTTCCCGGTGTCGCGCAAGCGCAACGAAAGGGGATCGCACAGACCTGATCACGCGATCGTGTCGCCGTCCACGTCCCGTCTTCTTGCCTCGCGCTGGGGCGTCAGCAACATAGCTTTGTAAATCACCTTTCCGGCATTGGTTTGCGCAACCCGCGTTGGGCATCCACACAAGAACAGAAGAAGCCATGGACCAGGCGATGCTCAGTGTCGTCCGCGCCGTCGAGGCAGGCGCGACGACGATGAAAGGCGTGATCGACGCCACGGGGCTCTCTCGTCTCAAGATCGAACGTGCGCTGACTACGCTGGAGAAGCAGAAGCTGCTGGTCCGCGACGGCCAGGGCTTTCGTACGACCGGCCTGCCGAGAACTGCGCCGCTGGCCCGGCAATGCGGATCCTGCAACGCCTGCTGCGATATCCTGGAAGTGGCCGCCGTCGAGAAGCCGGTGAACCAGCTCTGCAAGCACTGGCAGACCGGCACCGGATGCACCATCTACGACCGCCGCCCCCAGATGTGCCGCTCCTTCGTCTGCGCCTGGCTGCAGGGGCATCTCGACGACGACTGGTTCCCGGCGAAGTCGGGGATCATCGTCCATTTCAGCCAGGATGCCGTGAACGTCACGGTGGACGACCATTGCCCCGATCGCTGGCGCGAGGAGCCTTATTTCAGCAAGCTCGCCGAATGGTCGCTGAACGGGATCAGGCGGATCGGAAACCGGGGCTATGCCACCCTCATCGTCTCCGGCGCCGACCGCTTCCTGCTGCTCGGACGCACCGTCGTTCCCGAGCCGACACTGTTCGGCACGGCGTTCGTGCCACTGACGGCCGACACGTTCCGGTTCTGGCGGGCGACATCGCCGGAACATCTGCAGCGATTGCATGAGCGCATCGCCGAGATGGAGCGGATCCGGCAGCAATTCGGCTCCTGCGCGATCCCCGCCGACGAGGACGACGATCCGCAAGCCCCCTATCGGCCCGCACTGTTGCAACTGTCGGGACACCCGGGAGCCGTGTCCGAAAGCTGACGCCGACCGCGCGAAGCCATCGTCACCGCGCGGCGCCGAGCCATTCATGCATCAATGAGCGTGCCCGCCCCCGCCGGCATCGCCGACGTGGTCGCTGCCGCCGTGATCGGCACTGCTGGCATGGCCGCCTGACCCGGCTTCGCCGGCAAAGTAGCCCCAACGTTCGGCATCCAGGACCATCGAGGTGTAAAGTGCTCTCACCGCACCGTATTCGGGGTCGGAGGGCTCGAGCTCATCGAGCTTCGCCCTCATCTCGGCGATATCCCTCAAGCGTGCCCGCTTGTTGAAGAGCCAATAAATGCCCACGCCAAGCGTAACCAGAGCCGCAACGCCAAACACCGTGACCGTGATCGTGGCGGGGCTGGCTAGTGTGCTCATCATGGCCCGTGTTTCCTGGCGCTCTGCCGGCCGGCAGGATAGCCGACGCGTAGCGCATCCCCGTAAAAATATGGACAATTTTCGGGTGAAACTCTGATCGAAGCAGCCTGAACGCGACTCCCTTCAATGTTCCGAGGATGGCCGTGAACGCCGCCGTGGGCAACGCGGCATGATTCGCGCCGTTGCGCTCGACGCGCCGCGGCGGGATTGATAAGCCCCTGTCCGCGAATGACGGGGACTTGAGTCGGGCATGACGGTTGCAATCGAGATGGGGCAGACCACGGCAGGCGCCGCGGCCGCCATGGACCTCGAGGAACTGCTGGCGACCCGCCTCCTGGTGCAGGGCAATTCGGGCTCCGGCAAATCGCATTTGCTGCGGCGGCTCCTGGAACAGAGCGCGCCCTGGGTGCAGCAGGCCATCATCGACCCCGAAGGCGATTTCGTCACGCTGGCGGAGCGTTTCGGCCATCTGGTGATCGAGGCCGAGGATCACACCGAGCGTGGCCTTCAGGTCGCCGGCGAGCGCGCGCGGCTGCATCGCGTCTCCACCGTGCTCAATCTCGAAGGCCTCGACGCCGAGAATCAGATGCGCCGTGCGGCGGCGTTTCTCGGCGGCATGTTCGACGTCGACCGCGACCATTGGTATCCGATGCTCGTGGTCGTCGACGAGGCGCAGCTGTTCGCGCCGGCGGTTGCCGGCGAGGTCTCGGACGAGGCACGAAAGCTTTCGCTCGGCGCCATGACCAATCTGATGTGCCGCGGCCGCAAGCGTGGCCTCGCCGGCATCATCGCGACGCAACGTCTGGCCAAGCTCGCCAAGAACGTCGCGGCGGAAGCCTCCAATTTCCTGATGGGCCGGACCTTCCTCGACATCGACATGGCGCGCGCGGCCGATCTGCTCGGCATGGAGCGGCGGCAGGCCGAAGCTTTTCGCGATCTCGAGCGCGGCCAGTTCATGGCGCTGGGCCCTGCGCTGTCGCGCCGTCCGCTGCGTCTCAACATCGGCCCGACCGATACCAGCCCGCGCAATTCCACGCCGCGGCTGATGCCGCTGCCGGAGGCGGCCACCGAAGATATGCGCGCCATGATCCTGGCCGCGCCGCCGCCCGATGCCAGCCGGCCGCAGCGACGGCCGGCGCCGGATCTGCTCGAGCAGCTCCGCGCCGCGAAGGCCGCCGCCACGCCGGAGATTCGGCCCGAATTGGTCGAGGTGCCGGTCAGCGCCGAGGAGCTCGCGGAGCGGCGCGAGCGCGTGGCTCGCACGTTGCGCGCCGTGCTCGCCGAGCCCGACGCCGGCTTCCGCGCCATCGGCGTGCTCTATCAGGAGTTCGTGGTCCGCTGCCGCATCGAGGGCCTCGGCGCAGCCGTACCCGACCTCAACGAGTTTCGCCGCATGCTGACGCATGCGCGTGCGGGGCTCGGCACGGATCTCGCCGAAGACGACGCCTGGCAGGACGTGGCGCTGCGCGCCTCGATCCTGCCCGACGACATGCAGGGCGTGTTCATGATGATCGCGCGCGCGGCCAAGGAGGGCTGGCCCTGCCCCGGCGACGCCGCGATCGCGCGCGCCTACGGCTCGCATTCGCTGCGCCGGGCACAGCGGCTGCTCGGCTACATGGAGGAGCAGGGCCTGATCGTGGTCCAGCTCGACGGCGGCGGACGCCGGATCGTAACGCTGGTCGAGCTGGCCTGGGCCACCGCCCCGGGCGATCCCAATGGCGATGACCTGCCGGCGGAGCAGGTCGCCAGCGCGGCTTCGGCTTGAGACGAGATCGAGGTCGTCATGCCCGGGCTTGTCCCGGGCATCCACGCTCTTCTTGCCGGGAACAAGACGTGGATGGCCGGGTCAGGCCCGGCCATGACGTCGAGAGCTCAGCGCAATTCGTCAGGCCGCCTCGGAGCCGCCGAGATAGGCATCGCGGATTCGGGGATCGTCCTTCAGCGCGCGTGCCGGGCCTGACAGCACGATCCTGCCGGTCTGCAGGACATAGGCTTCGTGCGCGATCTCGAGCGCGAGGCTGGCGTTCTGCTCGACCATGAACACCGAGACGCCTTCCTGGTTGATGGTCCGGATCAGCTCCAGCACGCGGTCGACATAGAGCGGCGACAGGCCCATGGTCGGCTCGTCCATCACGATCATCCTGGGGCGGCTCATCAGCGCGCGCGCCATCGCCACCATCTGCTGCTCGCCGCCGGAGAGCGAGCCGGCGCGCTGCGACAGCCGCTGGCCGAGTTTTGGAAACAGCGTCAGCATCCTGTCGAGATCCTGCGCGATCGCCTCGCGATCGTTGCGCACGAAGGCGCCCATCAGGATGTTTTCTCGCACGCTCATGTCCGCGAACAGCCGCCGCGCCTCCGGCACCGAGGCGATGCCGCGGCGGACGATCTGTGGCGTGGTGAGCCCGATCAGCGAGGCGCCGTCGAAGGTTACTTCGCCCGAGCGCGGCTTAACCAGACCAAGGATGATCTTCATCGTCGTCGACTTGCCGCTGGCATTGCCGCCGAGCAGGCAGACGATGTGGCCGCGCGCGACCGTGATCGACAGGTCGAAATGCACCTGGGCCTGGCCGTAGAAGGTATTGACGTCGGACAGCGCCAGCAGCGGCTCGGATGCACTCGTCGTCATGCCGCGCTCTCCTGCTCCGCCGCACCCGAGAGGCCGTGGCCGAGATAGGCCTCGATCACCTTGGGATCGGTGCGCACCTGCTCGCCCGGCCCTTCCGCGATCTTCCTGCCCTCGTCCATGACGATGACGCGGTCGGACAGACGCATCACCATCTCCAGCTTGTGCTCGATCAGGAGGATGGTCAGACCTTCCGCCTTCAGCTCTGCGACCAGCGCCTGCATTTCCGCGGTCTCGGTCGGGTTCATGCCGGCGGTCGGCTCGTCGAGCAACAGCAGGCGCGGCTGCAGCGCCAGCGCGCGTGCGATCTCGACACGGCGGCGGTTGGCGTAGGACAGGCTGTAGGCAGGCTGGTCGATCCGCGGCAGCAGCCGCTCGCCGAACCGGGCAAGGATCGCCCTCACCTCCTCGCGCAGCCGCTCCTCTTCCGCCTTGACGCTGGCGGGACGCAGCAGCGCGAGGCCCAATTCGAGCAGCGGGCCGATCACCGGCACGGCCGGCTTCACCGCACGCAGCCGCGTGTGCGCCCCGATCAGGACGTTGTCCATGACGCTGAGATTGCCGAAGACGCGGCCGAGCTGGAAGGTGCGCGCGATGCCTTCGCCTGCGAGCCGCTCCGGCGACAGGCCCGTGATGTCCTGGCCTTCGAAGCGGACGGTGCCGGCGTCGGGCCGGTCGAGGCCCGTCACGAGATTGAACAGCGTGGTCTTGCCGGCGCCGTTGGGGCCGATGATGCTGACGAGCTCGCCCTTGGCGAGATCGAGATCGATCGAGTCCACCGCGGTGAGGCCGCCAAAGCGGCGCGTCAGACCGCGCAGGGACAGCATGGGAGACTGCTCCGCCATCACATCGTTCCCAACAGGCCCTGCGGCCTGAATCGCACGAGCAGCAAGAGCACGATGCCGTAGATCAGGATGCGATACTCCGCCGCGATCCGGAACACTTCCGGCAGCCCGACCAGCGCCACCGCTCCGAGCATTGCGCCGACGACGTTGCCGAGGCCGCCGAGGATGACGACGGTCAGCGCCAGGATCGATTGTTGCGTGTTGAAGGTCTCGTGGTTGATGTAGGAATACAAATGCGCCGCGATGCCGCCACTGATTCCGGCGGCGAAGCCGCCGAAGATGAAGGCGAGCGACTTGTAGCGGTTCAGGCTGAGCCCATAGGCACGCGCGGCGACGTCGTCGTCGCGGATGGCGCGAAAGCTGCGGCCGAGATGCGAGTCGAGGAGCCGTCCCTGCAGCAGCGCCAGCACCACCATCACGGCAAAGCTGAACCAGTAGATCGAGGTCGGGCTGATCAAATCGTAGCCGAACAGCGACAGCGGCGGGATGCCGGAGATGCCGATCGGCCCGCGCGTCACGCTCTCCCAGTTCAGGATCACCAGCGACACGATCTCGCCGATGGCGAGGGTGGCGATCGACACATAATGCCCACGCAGGCGGAACGAGGGCGAGATCAGCAGCGTGCCGAGCGCAGCGCTCATCAGGCCGCCGCCGATCACGGCAAGGCCGACCGGGACGTTGAGGGCCAGCGACAGCAGCGCCGAGGTGTAGGCGCCGATCGCCAGCAGCGCGGCGTGACCGAGCGAGACCTGGCCAATCGTGCCTGCGACCAGCGTCAGGCTGAGCGCGAGCATGCCGAGCAGCCAGGCATTGATCAGGGTCTGCAGCACGTAGAAGGAGACCGGGAACAACGGCAGGACCGCGAAACCGGCGGAGGCGACAGCCAGGGCCCAGCGCGGAATGCGCACCGGGCGGCTCGGCGCGATGAAGGTGCCGGTGAGCGGCTCGGGCGGCGCCTGCCGCGCGCTGGCGAACAGGCCGTTCGGCCGCAGCACGAGCACGACGACTAGCAGCAGGAACGCGAACAGATTGCGGTAGCTGGTGCCGAACACGGCCACGCCGTAGCTCTCGACGAGGCCGAGCAGCAGGCTGCCAATGACCGCGCCCGGCACGTTGCCGGCACCGCCGACCACTTCCGCAACGACGCCCTTGAGCGTCGCCTGCAGGCTCATCGCGGTGTCGATCTGGTTGTAGTACATGCCGACCAGCATGCCGGAGACGCCGCCGAGCGCGGCGGCGATGCCGAACACGGCCTGATTGACGCGATTGACGTCGACGCCCATCTGCATCGCGGCATCGCGGTCCTGCGCCGTGGCGCGCACCGCCCAGCCGAGCTTGGAGTAGCGCAGGAACACGAACAGCAGAATCGCGCTGGTGAGGCCGACCCCGGCGATGAGCAGATCAAGAGGTCCGATGGTGCCGCCGCCGACCTGGAAGCGAACATCCGGCAGTTGGCTCGGCAGCGCCCGCGGATTGGGCGAGAAGGTCAGCATCACCAGCTGGTCGAGCACGAAACTGATGCCGATGGTCGCGAGCAGCGGCGCGATGCGCACCGAGTTCTGCAGCGGCCGCAGCCCGAACCGTTCGATGATCAGGCCGACGATCGCTGCCGCCACCGCGACCACGATGATGGTGAGCGGCAGCGGCGTATGCAGCTGCACCACCGCCACCCAGCCGATATAGGCGCCGACCAGATAGATCGAGCCCTGCGCGAAGTTGATCAGCCGGCTGACGCCGAAGATCAGCGCGAGCCCGACCGCAACGAGGGCGTAGACATTGCCGACGATCAGCCCGTTGATCGTGTAGTCGAGCCAGGAAGACAAGAATTGGTCCCCGCGTGGAAGGAAGGCGGCCGAAGCGGTTGCTCCGGCCGTTGGATCAGGTCGGCTTGCCGTCCCAGAGCGCGAACTGGCCCTTGCGCACGACGAGCTCGGCGTTCATGGCGCCCTTGACGCGACGGGTGGCGACGTCGAACGTCGCAGTGCCGAAGATCACGCTGGGGACATCCTTGACCTTGGTGAAGGCGTCACGGATCGCCTTGCGGTCGGTGCCGCCGATCTTCACGACGGCGGCGGCCATGTTCATCGCGTCGTAGGCGTAGGCGTTGAACGCGTCCGGCTCCTGCCCGTTGTATTTCTTCTTGAAGCCCGCGATGAACTTCTGCACCTCGGGCCGCGTATCCTCGGGGAAGTAGCGCGTGCCGACGTGAACGTCCTCGACCGCCTCGCCGCCGAGCTCGATGAATTTTGGCGAGTAGACCGAGCTCGCGGCGCACATCACCTGCTTCAACCCGACCTGGCGCGCCTGACGGGCGATCAGCGCTCCGTCGGAATAATAGGAGATCAGGATCAGCCCGTCCGGATTGGCGTCGCGCACCCGCACCAGCGTCGAGCGGAAGTCACGCTCCTCCGCAATGTAGCCCTCGGTGACCGCGATCTCGGCGCCGTATTCCTTGGCCGCCTTGACGAAATAGTCGCGGCTGGTGCGGCCCCAATCGGTGTTGAGGTGCAGCACCGCGAGCTTCTTCAGGCCAAGGCGCTTGACCGCATAGGCCGCCAGCAGCGGCTGCTCGTCGGCCTGGCTGACCGAGGTGCTCCACATGAAGTCGCCGCCCTTGGTGAAGTCAGGGTGCGAATTGGTGAAGCCGAACTGCACGAGGCCGCCGCGCTGGTAGATCGGGGATGCCGCCATCGAGGCGGGGCTGGAGAAGTCGCCAAGCTCCAGCACGATGGCGGGATTGGAAACGAACTTCTGGGCGATCGCCACCGACTGGCGCGGATCGCTCTGGCTGTCCTCGAACTGGTAGGCGAGCTTGCGCCCGTTGATGCCGCCGGCCGCCATGATCTCGTCGAGCGCGAGGTCGAAGCCCTGCTTCCACTGCGTGCCATATTGCGCGTTCGGTCCCGTGAGCGGGCCGCTGACGCCGAGCAGGATCGGCTCGGAGGTATCAGCGAAGGCACCGCGCGAGACGGCCGCTCCCGCCATCATGGCGGCGAGCGAGCCCTTCACCAGGGTGCGACGATCGATGTTGCTCATTTGACGGCTCCATCCATTTCGGTTGAAACAAGCAGCAATTCTCGTGCCGGCGAGATTGCCTATTTCGAGGGCTCGCCGAGCGACAGCATCAGCCGGTTCGCCCAGTTGAAGAACGAGGCGCCGTTGATGACATCGACGATCTCGGCGTCGTCGAGGCCGGCGCGGCGCAGCTCCGCAATGTTGTCAGGGCCAAATGCGATCGGTGTTTCGGCCAACGCGACCGACGCCTTGACCACCGCGTTCCAGCGCTCGCCGAGATCGGCTTTCACGCCCTCGTCGAGCAGGCGCTGCACGTCCTCGCGGCGCTTGGAATAGGTGCTGGCGAAGCGCGCGTGCACGGAGGCGCAGTAGATGCAGCCGTTGTAACGCGAGGTCGCGGCCGCCGCGAGCTCACGCTCGGCACGCGGCAGGCCGTCGGCGACGTTGTAGAAGATGTCCTTGTCGGTCTTGGTGCGGGCTTCCAGGACTTCAGGGTCGCGCACCAGCAGGCGGAAATATTCCGACTTGGCGCGGGCGCGGTCGACCAGGCCGGCGTAGTGCCGCTCGGTCAATTCCGCTTCGGGCAGCGGCTCGATCCAGGAGACCCAGCCGAGCTCGTCCTGGGTGAAGGCGACGGGTGGATTGACGGCGCTCATGATTGCAGCCTCCTACGCGCTGGCCGCGGCGAGCGTGCGCAAGCCGCTGACGACGCGCAGCTGGAAGGCCAGGAACGCGACGAGTTGGGAGAAGGTGACAATGCCGGTGTTGGACCAGCCGGCGTCAAGCAGTGCCTTCATGTCGGCGGCCGCCGCATCGCGGGGCCGGAACACCAGGAGATGCGCATGCTCGAGCGCTGCTGCGAGCCTGGCGCCAAGCGCCGTCTTGCTCGCCGCACTGACGCGATAGATCAGGCCGGCCGTGTTTTCGACGGACAGCGGACCGGCAGGATACGAGCCGTACGGACCCGAGGTCCTGCCCCGAGCGATCTCGGCATCGATCGATCCAAGCAGAGCCGCGCCGCCCGCGCTCGCCGCGAGCTTCTCGCGATAGAAGGTGGCAACCGGGGACTCGCCATGCAGTCCGGTCACGAAGGCGGCCACAGCGGCGCGTTCGAGCAGCGAGACATCACTGGCGTCGATCGGCTCGAACAGTGACAGATAGCTCTTCTGCGCATTCTCGCGCGCCTGCAGGCGGCGGGCGCGGATGGCGTCCAGAGCCGAGCCGGGCTCGATCCCGGCGAGCGTGTCGATGATATCCTGTGTTGCCATCAGTCAGCCCCGCACACATTCATTCCGATCAGCCCGCCAGCGCCACATCGGGCGCGGTCCGGGTCCAGCCCAGCGCCGGCGCGACCTTCTCCGCGACCAGATCGATCGACCGCAGGACGTGAGGGTGCGGGGCATCGACCGAATGCACCTGGAAGACGAGATCCGTCACCCGCTCCAGCGTCGCGTCGCTGCGGAGCGAGGCGATGACGTGGTCGGCGTCGCCGACATGGGTGTCGAACGCCGTGATCATCTCCGCCAGCGTCTCGCCCGGGGGAAGATGACCACCCTTCATGAATTGCGGCAGCGCGCGGCGCAGCCCGATATCGGCGAAGCGCATCGCCTCGGCATGGTCGTCGGCGACGAAGACGCTGCGCGAGGCCATGATGCGAGGCTCGGCCCCTTTGGGCAGCGCCTCCATATAGGCGTCGATGACAGGGTTCTGGATCTCGGCGAGCGTGGCGCGCGGCGCCTCCTTGGTGCGCGGCTGGGTGCGCGACAGCAGCAGGCCATCGCCCGCCTTGCCGGCGCGGGCGCCGCCCGCGACCGAGAACGTCGCCTGCCAGATCCGCTTGTCCAGCTGCGGCCGCTGCGGGTAGATCGTATCGCCGCCGTCGAGCGGCTTGCCGACCAGGGCGGTGCGGACGATTTCCAGATTGCGGGCAAAGATCTCGTTGCGCTGGGCGCTGTCGAGGCCGAAGGCAGCAAAGGCCGACGGATTGCCTCCGGTGCCGACGCCGAGCTCGAAGCGGCCATCGCAGATGAGATCGAGCACCGCGGCGTCCTCCGCCACCCGCACCGCGTTCTCCAGCGGCAGCGTGACGATGCCGGTGCCGAGGCGGATGCGCGAGGTTTGCGCTGCGACGTAGCCGAGGAAGGTGAAGGGCGACGGCAGGCCGCCTTCGCGCTCGTGGAAATGGTGCTGCGCGATCCACGCGGAATCGAGCCCCGCTTTCTCGGCGCGCACGATCTGCTCGGCCGCGAAGCGATAGCGGTCCGCCGGCGGCGCCTCGTCCAGCAGCCGCGTGAAGAATCCCAGGCGTTTCAGGTTTGCAAAGCGTTTCATACGACCCCTGTCGGGCAAGGATGGCCAGGCGCCCGATGATGTCGGGTCGTGCGGCTCCAGACAAGCGGGCATTGCGCAGGGCTCATACGCGACTCTCACGCGCAAGCCTGCCCGCCAGGATGGTCCCTGCGCTGGAGCTGGGCAGATTGCCTACCAGCTCGGCAGCACCGCGCCCTTGAACTTGGTCAGGACGAACTCCTTGACCTCCGGCGTGTGGTAGCTGTCGACGAGGATCTTGACCCAGGGCTTGTCCTTGTCGGCCGTGCGCACGGCGATCAGGTTGACATAGGGGCCCTTGGGATCCTCGCGCAGGATCGGATCCTTGACCGGATCGAGGCCCGCCTGAGTTGCATAATTGGTGTTGATCGCGGCGGCGTCGACGTCGTCGAGCGCGCGCGGCGCCTGCGCCGCGTCCACCTCGATGAATTTCAGCTTCTTGGGATTCTCGGTGATGTCGAGCACGGTCGGCTTGAAGCCGGTGCCGTCCTTCAGCTTGATCACGCCCTTGTCGCGCAACAGCAGCAGCACGCGGCCGCCATTGGTGGGATCGTTGGGGATCGAGACCTTGCCGCCTTCGGGGATGTCGGCGAAGGCCTTGTGCTTCTTCGAGTAGACGCCGATCGGAAAATTCACGGTCAGCGCGACCGCCTCGATCTTGTAGCCGCGATCGGCCTTCTGGTTGTCGAGGTAAGGCTGGTTCTGGAACGAATTGGCCTGGATCTCGCCGGCGTCGAGCGCGGCGTTCGGCACCACGTAGTCGGAGAATTCGAGGAGCTGGATGTCGAGGCCATTCTTCGCCGCGATCGGCTTCACCGCCTCCAGGATCTGCGCATGCGGCCCCGGCGTCACGCCGATCTTGATGGTCTCGGCGGAGCTTGCCGCCGACCACGCGGCGAGCACGGTGGCGAGGATCAGGGGGAAGCGAAACGACATCTTGGTCTCCATGGCACGGCACGAATGATTGGAACCGTATTCGCTTCTCCGCAAGGGGAAATCAATGAAATGGAAATCCAAATTGCGTGCCGGAAGCGGGCTGCGCTTTCTCCATCCGGCAGCAAACGCGGAACGAATTCACGGCGGCCGCGACGCCATTCGCCCAGCGTGAGGCGCATCACGGCAATGCGGCACGCGGTGCGCAAGATTTGCGGCACGACAATCGGACCTCAGGGAGACACCGACCATGACCACTCTTGCTGCTCCAAAGCTCACCGGCCGAAAATGGCTCGAATGCTTTGCACTCTATTTCGTGCTTCAGGGCGTGCCGATCTATTCCGGCGTCGCGCTGGCGATCAAGCTGATCGACGCGGCCGAATTCGTCGGCGAGCCGTTCGGCGCCGCCATTTTCGTGGCCATGATGGCGACCTTCCACGCCCTGCTGACCTCGGGGCTCGGTGCCAGATTCCCGCACTTCTTCCGGCACAGCTTTCAGCCGTTGTTCGCCGATACGACGTTGTCCTTCTCCGAGAGGGTCACGCGCTGGCTGGCGCAGCCGAACACGGCGCTGCAGCTTCTGAGTCAGGCCCTGCTGCTGTCGGCCCTGGCGATCGGCGTGCTCGGCACCAGGTAGATGCCGGCTCGTCATGGGTTCGACCGCCGATGGTGCATATGTGGCGATTTGCCGGCGGCTGCAATGAATCTCCGGCCGCGGCAACATCACGAAACTTGATGCGCCTGCTGCAGCCGGGTTAGCGTTCCGGCGCGGCCTTAGAACTTCCCCAAGTTCAATCAAGTTCGCACCGGGTCGCCGCCCGGGTCTCTCGGGCGGCGATCCGGATCCTGATCCGGGTGTTGATCCGGGTCTTGATCCTGTTCTTGGCCCGCAAGGGCTCTCTCCATCGTCATTTCGTCGCATGGGCCGGCAGTCACCCCGGCATTGCCGCATCGCGCATGATGCAACATGATGGCGGCGACGGTTTTCGTCGCGGTGGAGGGTCATCTGATGAACGAGCACGATATCCGGGGTCTGGTCGCACAGGTGAAGCAAGGCACGCTGTCGCGACGCTCGTTCATCCAAAGGGTGGCCGCGGTCGGAATCGCCGCGCCCATCGCAAGCCAGATCCTGGTCTGGCACGACGTGGCGATGGCGGACGCCACGCTGCCCTACAAGCCGACCAAGGCCGGCGGCGGCGGCACGCTCAAGATGCTGCTGTGGCAGGCGCCCACTTTGCTCAATCCGCATTTCGCGCTGGGCACCAAGGACCAGATCGCCTCGCGCGTCTTCTTCGAGCCGCTCGCCGGGTGGGACAAGGACGGCAATCTCGTCCCCTGCCTTGCCGCCGAGGTCCCCACCAAGGCCAATGGCGGCCTCTCGGCCGACGGCATGAGCGTGATCTGGAAGCTGAAGCGGGGCGTGACATGGCATGACGGCAAGCCCTTCACCGCGGACGACGTCGTCTTCACCTGGCAGTACGCCGCAGATCTCGCCACCGCGGCCTTCACCACGGGCTCCTACAAGGACATCAAGGTCGAGAAGATCGACGACTTCGCCGTCAAGGTGATCTTCAAGGCCCCGACACCGTTCTGGGCCGACCCGTTCGTCGGCGGCCAGGTCGGCCAGATCCTGCCAAAACATCATTTCGGCGACTATGTCGGCGCCAAGTCGCGCGAAGCGCCGGCCAACCTGAAGCCGGTCGGCACCGGCCCGTACAAATTCGTCGAGTTCAAGCCCGGCGACCTGATCCGCGCCGAACGCAATCCCGACTATCACGTCAAGAACCAGCCGCATTTCGACACGCTCGAGATCAAAGGCGGCGGCGATGCGGTGTCTGCGGCACGCGCCGTGCTGCAGACCGGCGAATACGACTTCGCCTGGAACATGCAGGTGGAGGAGGAGGTCCTCAAGCGCATGGAGGCGAGCGGCAAGGGCAAGCTCGACATCACGCCCTCCGGCAATGTCGAGTTCGTCATCCTCAACACCACCGACCCCTGGACCGAGGTCGACGGCGAACGCTCCAGCCTCAAGACCAAGCACCCGACGCTGTCCGACCCCGCCGTTCGCCGCGCGATCAACCTTTTGATCGACCGCGATTCGATCCAGAAATTCATCTACGGCCGCGGCGGCATCGCCACCGCGAGCTTCGTCAACGCGCCCAAGCAGTTCAAGTCGCCCAAGCTGAAATACGAGTTCAGCATCGACAAGGCCAACAAGATCCTCGACGAAGCCGGCTGGAAGAAGGGCGCGGACGGCGTCCGCGAGAAGGACGGCAAGAAGCTCAAATACGTATTCCAGACCTCGATCAACGCCCCGCGCCAGAAGACCCAGGCCATCATCAAGCAGGCCTGCGAGAAGGCCGGCATCGACATCGAGATCAAGGCGGTCACCGCCTCGGTGTTCTTCTCCTCCGACGTCGGCAACCCCGACACCTACTCCAAATTCTATGCCGACATGGAGATGTACAACACCACGCAGCCGCAGCCCGATCCGGAGCGCTTCCTGAACCAGTGCGTCTCCTGGGAGATCGCCACCAAGGACAACAAATGGCTCGGCCGCAACAATTCGCGCTATTCCGATCCCGAAGCCGACAAGGCCTACAAGGCCGCGCAGAGCGAGCTCGATCCCGTCAAGCGCGCCGCGCTGCTGATGAAGGTGGACGAGATCTTCTGCGAGGCCAACGTGTTCCTGCCGCTGCTCTCGCGCCCCATTGTCAACGCCGGCGCCAATAATCTGATGATCGACATCTCCGGCTGGGACACCATCACGTGGAATCTGGCGGCGTGGTATCGCGTCTGAGAGAGGCCCGGGGAACGCGGCGAATGCCGGCATGACATCGTCACGCTCCGCGCAGGCGCATCAGCTGCGGGCGTCGAGCCCGCTGCTGCGGCCGGACGCGGCGGCCTGCTGCGCGGCGTAGGCGGACGCCGCGCTCGATGCCGGCGAATAATGCCCGAGCGATTCGGCGAGCTCTTCGGCGGCGTCGGTGAGCTGCTTCATGATCGCGGCACTGTCGGTGGACGTCTTGCCTGCGGAATGCAGGATCTCGAACGAGATTCCGTTCGGAAGATCGACATGGATCTTGTCGATCCCGACCGCATCCGGCGTTTCGTCATGGCCGGCCTGATCGGCGCTCGCTGACGGCTGCCCGAGCGTCTTCTCGTCAGCGAGCCTCCGCACGAAATCCTCGATGGACTTGAGCGCCTCGCTGTCGAAGCCGCCGCCGCCGAAGTGGACGATGCCGACCGACATGCCGTTCGGCAGGTCGACCTTGATCTCGTCGTAAGGCGTGCCGTCCTGCAGCAGGGACGAGAAGGCCGAGCCGTCATTCTGCGCGCCATCGGCGGATTTCGATGAGCCGGCGGAGAATGGCGATCCCGCCGCGCTGCCGCCACCGATGCTGCTCAAGCTGCCGACACTCATACCCGAACTCCACTGCTCATTTGCGAACGCAGCTCCTGCGTGCAACGCGCATGCCAGCTCGCGGATTCATGTTCATCAAGGACTTATCGCCGATCGCGGGGAGCAGCTCCGTCGCAGCGGCAAATCCATCCCGGCAGAATCTGCCGATCTGCGATGGACGAGACGTGCCGCGCAGCGCCGTAATCTCGTAGGCTGGGCAAAGGCGCACTTGCGCCGTGCCCACGATCTCCTTCCATCAGCAACAAGACGTGGGCACGCTTGCGCTTTGCCCACCTTACGAGATCGAGCTTGTGGCAGGCAGTTCGGCTTCCAGACACGCCTTCTCATTCTCGCGGCGCGTTTCGCCCGAGCTTTGCTTCGTCGCTCCACCCTCCAGATCCAAGAGGGCGCAGGGAAGGCCGGGTGCCGGCTGGCACCCGCGGTCTGCTGCGCGAAAGGCACGCGCAAAAAGACCGCACAGCAGCATACAGGTGTCGCCGATCACTCGGCCTTCCCTGCGCGATGGCTGGACGGCTTATGCCGTGATCTCCC